>OMSQ01000091.1 GCA_900313805.1 uncultured Prevotella sp.
AGCAGCAAGAAGACTACAGACAGCAAGCAGAAGTCGCAGAACAAGAAGTGACCATTTCACGAATTTCTTTCAACAAAAATATTGAGATATGGACTTTTTGGAATTGGTAAAGAACAGGTACAGTTGTAGGAGTTACCAACCTAAGGATGTGGAGCAGGACAAGTTGGACTACATCATGGAGTGTGTTCGCCTTGCCCCTTCCGCAGTGAACAAGCAACCGTGGAAGTTCCGTATAGTCAGCAGTGCAGAAGACAGGAAGAAGCTCTGCCAGTGCTACGACCGAGAATGGTTTGCCACCGCTCCAGTAATCGTCATAGCCTCTATACTTCATGATGAAGAGTGGGTAAGATTCGACGGGAAGCATCACGGCGACATCGACATAGCCATAGCCGTAGAGCACCTTTGTCTGGCTGCCACAGAAAAGAGTCTTGGCACCTGTTGGGTTTGCAACTTTGATGCAGAACTATGCAGAAAAGAGTTTGCCTTAGAAGCCAATGAGGAGGCTGCAGTACTGATACCCATTGGCTATCCCGCAGACGAGCCAAAAGAGAAGAAACGTAAGCCAATAGAAAAAATAACAGGTTGAATAATTATTGGCGGCAAAAGATGCCGTTGTTGCCTGATTATTTATTACCTTTGGAGCCGAACTATTAACTTAAACCGTGAAGACATACCATACTAAACCTATTTTTCCCATTTTACTGCTGTTGTTATGCCTGAACAGCAGGCTACGAGCACAGCAGGTTAGCGAATTCACATTTTCCCATATTGGTCAGGCCGAGGGGATGTGCAGTCAGCGCATCTACTCTATCGTCCAAACTGACGATGGTGCCTTATGGTGGTCGAGCAAGCGTGATGTTGAGCGATACAATGGTGTGAGCATAAAGCATTATCTGTTGGGCGACACCAGTGTGTACAGTGACAATGCCGGCATGCGCATAATGATATGCGATCACTTCGGCAAGTATGTGAAATCGCCCGAAGCCTCCTCGCTCCTGACATTCGACACCAAGGGTCGTATCTATACCTTCGATGCCATACATGACAGGTTTGAGATGCGTGAAGATATCAGGAAGATAATGAAGCAGCAGGCTGACTTGAACGATGTATATCTCACCGACAAGGGTTATTGGCTTGCCACCAACAAGGGAATATATTTCCTGAATGAAGGGACGCTGATACCCGTTGTCAAGGATGCAAATGCCAACTACATCATCCCCACCAATCGCTCACTTCTGTTTTGTACCCGTCAGGGTGTACTGGAATATACCGGCAGTCAGCAGGAGGTTCCCCGTGCAGGTATGAAGATGAAGACCATCGTGGCTTACGATGTAGAGAGAGGCTATTACGACCTTGTGTGCAACAAGGTGTGGCTTGGCGGCTACAGCAGTGGAGCCAGGGTGCTGTCATACGAGCCCACGAAAGACGGAGGTGCCTATCCCGAGACTATCATCATCGACACCCACAATCCCACCCGTGCCTTCTATCCATACGACATGTACACGATGCTAGTGGGAGTTGACGGACTGGGTGTTTACAAGGTGGACCGTCGTCCACAGAGTTCCTCAGAGAACGCCGGCAGCCTTCTTTTCAATGCCAACGAGGGGACACACGGCGTACTTCATGGCAACGGAGTCTATGCCCTGATACGAGACATCTGGGGCAATATAGTAGTGGGTTCCTACACGGGAGGCATTGACATAGCTCGTCCGACAGGAACCACAGTGGCCGTATTCCAGCATCTTCCCCACACGCCGCTGTCCATACTCAACGACCGTGTGAATGCCGTCAGTCAGACACCCTCAGGCAAGCTGCTGATAGGCACAGAGAACGGAGTAAGCATATACGATGAAAAGAGTCAGACCATGACACACACTTGTCGTGATGCAGTGGTGCTTGACCTGTGTCATACGCCCCGTGGCACCATCTTGGCTGGCACATACGGCAGTGGAGTGTTTGAGATAGCGGAGAATGGCACATCGAAACTTCTATACAGCGTAAGTAATGGCATTTTGAAGGATGACCACGTGTACAGGATGCGCTACGACCGTGAGGGATATTTATGGATTGGCAGTCTGGATGGCGATCTGGTGCAGTTGACGACCGACGGTCCCCGTTATTATCCAATCAACAACGTGAAGGATATAATGCAGTTGCCAGACGACCGTATGTTGATTGGCACCACCCATGGCCTTTTCATCATCCACCCATCTACAGGAAAGAGTGAAGAGCTGAATTACTCCCCTGCTAACGAGAACGACGTTAATAAGTTCATACATACCCTCTATTTAGACAATGGGCGTGAATTATGGATAGGAACCGACGGTGGCGGAATATACATCTATGACATCCAGTCGAAGCAATGCCGTCATCTGACCATTCGTAACGGACTGCCCTCCAACTTTGTGAACAGCATCAACAAAGACGTGATTGGCCGCATCATCATAGCTACCGAGAGCGGTCTGTCGTTTGCCGACCCCAAGAATCCGAGCAAGATTGTTGGAGTGAACTACTGTTTTGGAGTGGACCGTGAATATTCCAGTCGTGCCATAGTCAACCTGAGCGATGGCAATATAGCCTTGGGTTCCACCACAGGAGCCTTGGTGGTAAACCCGAAGCATATACAGGAAATCAACTACACAGCCAATTTGAATATAGTGGGCGTGAGTTGCAGTGATGCAGACGATGACGATTTTCGGGAGCGCACCCACAATGATCTGGAGAAGCACAAGCTGAACCTATCCTACTCTCAGCGCACCTTTGACCTGCTGTTTGAAGCCATCAACCTACGGAACCAGTCGGACATAGTGTACCAGTACAAAGTAGACAATGGTCCATGGAGTCCCCCTTCCGACCAGCAATATATCCGTTTTGCCAGTATGGAGGCCGGCGACCACCTGTTATTACTTCGCTGTATGAGCAAGACCTGCGGTGAGACACTCGACGAGTTCATACTTCACATCAATATCGGTCAGCCTTGGTGGAACAGTTGGTGGATGTGGTGCTTATACTTTATCCTTTTAGGACTTCTCTTCTATGGTGCCTGGCACATCTATCTGTTGCATGAGAAGTACATGCGACTGGTACTGACCAATCCAAGCATTGGCGCCAGCGTGGCAGACACACAGAAAGTGCATGTCACCGAAAAGCAAGAGAGCAGTCATAGCACATTGACAGCTGACGATTCTAAGGCACATCTGGTCAGTCAAGAAGATAATGATGCCCAGTCCGAGACAGAGGAGTCTGACGACAGCAGCAGTAAGTTTATCAGTCAGGCCACCCAACTGGTAGTAGACAACCTATCCGATGGCGACTTTACCATAGACCGTCTATGTCGTGAGATGGCCATGAGCCGCACCCTGTTCTATGTGAAGTTGAAATCGTATACAGGAAAGTCGCCCCAGGATTTCATCCGCATCATCCGTCTGGAGCGAGCTGCAGCCCTGTTGCGTGGTGGCCGACAGGTGGCCGATGTGGCAGCGCTGACAGGATTTGACAATCCGAAGTATTTCAGCACAGTCTTCAAGAAATACTTTGGTGTTTCGCCCTCAAAATACAGTTAGCAGAAGGTTTAACCCAAATCGGCCTAATGACCGATTTGGGTATAAAAACTAACATAAAAGGGTTTCAAAACTGACAACTTTCAGTTTTGAAACCTTTTTTGTGTGCGATTAGACCCCAGTTGGTATATTACGCGTATAATTTTGCAGCAAAATAACAATCAATCTAAAAAAAGCGCGATGAAGAGAAGAAACATTTTTGCAATCTGTTGGAGTATGCTTGTGGCAGGTTTGCTGCTACCGCTCACAGTCAGTGGTCAACCTACAGCCAAGGAGTGGAACAAAGGAGTAGTAGGCTGGAATCTGGGCAACCAGTTTGAATGCTCTGCCCCCGGTCAGGATGGAGAGTCGATGCAAATCGGAATGCCCGACAACAGCATCAAGTCAGAGACAGCGTGGGGAAATCCCGTTGTAACGAAGAAAGTAATCAAGGCAGTGAAGGAAGCCGGTTTCAATGCCATCCGCATACCTGTGCGTTGGCAGTGCCATATCACCAACCAGCAGGCCATGAGCATAGACAAGGCCTGGCTGACTCGCATCAAGGAAGTAGTGGACTGGTGTCTGAGCAATGACTTGAAAGTCATCATCAACGTACACCACGACAAGTGGCTGGAGGGCCGTCCCACCAACCAGTACAAAGACGAGAACAATCAGAAGCTCGCCCTGTTGTGGATGAACATCGCCAATGAGTTTGCCAGTTACGACTATCGTCTGGCCTTTGCCGGAACCAACGAGGTGCACCTGCGCGACAACTGGGGCAAGCCTGAGGCAGAGAATCTGGCCGTTCAGAACTCCTACAACCAGACCTTCATTGACATTGTCCGCTCGATGGGTGGCAACAACGAGAAGCGCCACCTTATAGTACAGACCTACGTGTGCAACCCCGACTTCGGCCTGTACAACGGTGATTTCATCATCCCCACCGACATTGAGGGCAACGGAAACAACTATATGAGTGTGGAGTTCCACTACTATACCCCCTGGGACTATGCCGGCGAGTGCAAGTTCAACTACTGGGGACAGGCATCTAAGGACAAGGGGTTGGAAGTGTCTCCCAGCGATGAGAAGACTATGACCGACTTCCTGGACCGTGTGGTAAGCACCTGGGGCGACAAGGGTCTGGGTCTTTTGATGGGTGAATGGGGAGTGACCGACCGTCAGAAAGGTGGTCAGACCGACGCCATCCACGAGAACATGAAGTACTACTGCAGTTTCCTGGTGAGTGAGACACAGAAGCGCGGCATCTCCACCTTTGTATGGGACAACAACAGTTTCGGCAGCGGTCCCGAGCACTTCGGCATCTTTGACCGCAAAGCCAGCATGAAGGTGAAGACACCCTGGATACTGGATGGTATCATGGAAGGCAAGAACAAATAACACAATGACAAAAATATAAAAGCACTACAGCAATGAAGAAGATATTATTGACACTGGCTATAATCGCCACCGCCATACTGACGTTCTCTGCTTGTTCAGAGAAGAAAGCCGACGAGGCAAACAACTTCAGCATCCATCGCGGCACCAATCTCAGCCACTGGCTGTCACAGTCGGAAGAGCGTGGCGAGGCTCGTCGCCAGCACATCCAGGAAGACGACTTTGAGCGTCTGGAGCAGTTAGGTTTCGACTTTGTACGCCTTCCCATCGATGAAGTACAGTTCTGGGACGAAAAAGGCAACAAGTTGCCCGAGGCCTGGGAGTTGATGACCAATGCCATCAACTGGGCCGAGAAGCACCACCTGCGCACAATTGTAGACCTTCACATCATCCGTTCACACTATTTCAATGCCGTGAATGAGGGCGACGACAGTGGCAACACCCTGTTCACCTCAGAGAAGTCTCAGCAGGACCTCATCAACATGTGGTATCAGTTGTCTGATGTGTTAAAAGCATACAGCAACGACTCCGTAGCCTACGAATTTATGAACGAGCCCGTGGCCGACGACCATGAGCAGTGGAACCAGCTGATAGTGAAAGTTCACAAGGCACTGCGCGAGCGTGAGCCCCAGCGCACCCTTGTCATAGGTTCCAACCGCTGGCAGGGCTATGAGACAATGAAGTATCTGAAGGTGCCCGAGGGAGACAAGAACATCATCCTCTCCTTCCACTACTACAACCCCATGATACTGACCCACTACGGAGCTTGGTGGACCCCCATAGGCAAGTACACGGGCAAGGTGAACTATCCTGGCGTACTGGTATCGAAGGAAGACTACGAGGCCGCTCCCGACACGCTGAAGCCCTTGTTGAAAGATTACCTCACCCAGGAGTGGAACATAGACAAGATACGTGCAGACTTTGCCGACGCCATAGCCGTTGCCAAGAAATACGACCTGCAGCTGTTCTGCGGCGAATGGGGTGTATATGAGCCTGTGGACAGAGAGTTAGCCTATAAATGGACAAAGGACATGCTGACCGTATTCAAGGAGAACAACATAGCCTGGACCACCTGGTGCTATGATGCCGACTTCGGTTTCTGGGATCAGCAGAAGAACGACTATAAAGACAAGGGGTTAGTGGACCTGTTGACAGAGAAATGAAATAACGTGATAACGACAAAAAAAAACAATAAAAAATGAAGACCTTCGGACATTTCGATGATAAGAATCGCGAGTATGTTATAACAGATCCCGCAACCCCGTTTCCTTGGATAAACTATTTAGGCAACGAAGACTTTTTCGGCCTGATAAGCAACTCCGCCGGTGGCTACGACTTTTACAAAGACGCCAAGTTTCGCCGCATCACCCGTTATCGTTACAACGGTGTGCCTATGGATGCCGGCGGTCGCTATTTCTATATCAACGATGAGGGCACCGTATGGAATCCCGGTTGGAAGCCCTGCAAGACCGCCCTTGACAGTTACGAGTGTCGTCACGGCATGAACTACACCCGCATCACAGGTTCCAAGAACGGCGTAGAAGCCAGCGTACTCTTTTTCGTGCCTTTGAAGACCTGGGCAGAAGTGCAGAAGCTCACCCTGCGCAATACCAGCGACAGAGTCAAGACCTTGAAACTCTTCTCCTTCACCGAGTGGTGTCTGTGGAATGCCGCCACCGACATGGAGAACTTCCAGCGCAACTGGTCTACCGGTGAGGTGGAGATAGAGAACGGCTCCGTCATCTACCACAAGACAGAGTATAAGGAGCGTCGTAACCACTATGCCTACTATGCCCTGACCAACACCAATGCCGATGGCTTTGACACCGACAGAGAGTCGTTTGTCGGTCTTTACAACGGTTTCGAAGCCCCCCAGTGCGTGATGGCAGGCAAGCCGGCCATGAGTGTGGCTCACGGCTGGAGTCCGATAGCCTCGCACTATGCGGAGGTGACACTTCAGCCAGGCGAGAGTCGCGATTATATCTTCGTGCTTGGCTATGCCGAGAACGAGCAGGAGAAGAAATACTCCGACAAGGAGGACAGCACCCTCCTCACCTCACTTGGCGCTTTAGACCGCACCATAGTGAACAAGGAGAAGGCCCATGCCGTGATAGAGCGCTTCTCTACCGTAGAAGCCGTAGATGCCGCCTTTGATGAGTTGTGCCGTCTGTGGGACGACCTGTTGTCGCGTTTCAGCATAGAGAGCAGCGACGAGCGTCTGAACCGTATGGTGAACATCTGGAACCAGTACCAGTGCATGATAACCTTCTGTTTCTCGCGTTCAGCCTCGTTCTTCGAGAGTGGCGTGGGTCGTGGCATGGGTTTCCGCGACAGCAATCAGGACCTCGTGGGCTTTGTACATCAGGTGCCCAGTCGTGCCCGTCAGCGCATCATCGACATAGCCTCCACCCAGTTCCCCGACGGCGGCTGCTACCACCAGTATCAGCCACTGACCAAGCGTGGCAACAACGACATCGGCGGTGGTTTCAACGACGACCCCTGCTGGCTCATCTTCGGCACCGTGGCCTATATCAAGGAAACAGGCGACTTCTCGATATTAGACGAGATGGTGCCCTTTGACAACCAGCCCGGCACAGAGGTGACATTGATGGAGCATCTGCGCATCTCTTTCGACCATGTAGTCAACAACCTCGGTCCTCACGGTCTGCCCCTGATTGGCAGAGCCGACTGGAACGACTGTCTGAATCTGAACTGCTTCTCTTGGGACCCCAACGAGTCGTTCCAGACCACAGAGAACAACAGCGAGGGTTCGAAGGCCGAGTCGCTGATGATAGCCGGACTGTTCGTGTTCTGCGGCAAGCAGTATGTGGAACTGTGCCAGTATGTGGAGAATCACGAGGAGGCCCGTCGTGCCCAGAGTCATCTTGACGCCATGAACGATGCAGTGAAGAAATACGGCTGGGATGGCGAGTGGTATCTCCGTGCCTACGACTTCTATGGCAACAAGATAGGTTCAGACGAGAACGAAGAAGGCAAGATTTTCATTGAGTCGCAAGGTTTCTGCACCATGGCAGGCATAGGCCAGGAAGACGGCATGGTGGACAAGGCCCTTGACTCGTGCAAGAAATACCTGGACAGCGCACATGGCATGGTACTGAACCATCCAGCCTTCACCAGATATTATGTAGAGATGGGTGAGATATCCACCTACCCTGCCGGATATAAAGAGAATGCCGGTATCTTCTGCCATAACAACCCCTGGGTAATCATAGGCGAGACCGTGGCCCATCGTGGCAACGATGCGTGGGAGCATTACACCAAGATCTGTCCGGCATGGATAGAAGACCAGCAGTTGCATAAAGTAGAGCCCTACGTGTACTGTCAGATGGTGGCTGGCAAAGACGCCGCCAAGCCTGGTGAGGGCAAGAACTCATGGCTGACAGGCACAGCCGCCTGGAACTGGTACACCATCACCCAGTTCATACTGGGCATAAAGCCCACCTTCGACGGCATAAAGATAGAGCCGTGCATACCCAGCACACTGAAAGAATACAGAGTGAAGCGTTGTCTGCGTGGTGCCGAGTATGACATCACCGTGGAGAACCCTGATGGCAAGGAGAGCGGTGTGAGAGAGATGACAGTAGACGGCGCCCCCATTACCGGCAATGTCATTCAGACCACCGAGGGTCATCATGTAGTAAAAGTAATAATGTAAGAAGCCATGGTAAAGTTAAGAGAAAAGATAGGCTATGCCCTTGGCGATGCCGCTGCCGGTGGTATCACGTGGAAAGTGATGTCAATCGCCTTTCCCCTGTTTTTCACGAATGTCTTCGGACTGACCATAGCCGATACCGCCACCCTGATGCTCATAGCCCGCATGTTTGACGTGGTGACCGACCCCGTGATGGGTTCCTTGGCCGACCGCACCCAGAGTCGTTGGGGCACCTACCGTCCCTGGATCATCTTCGGAGCCATCCCGTTGGGACTCATCTTCGCCCTGTTGCTCTACACCCCTGAGTTTGGTCCCACAGGCAAGCGCATCTGGGCGTACAGCCTTTACCTGCTGATGATGGTGGCCTATACCGCAGTGAATGTGCCCTACAGTTCGCTGTTAGGTGTGATGACCGATGACGACTATGAGAAGAACCAGTTCTCCTCCTTCCGCATGGTAGGAGCCTACGCCATGGGTTTCATTACCCTGCTGAGTTTCCCCTACCTTCAGAGGATGATAGGCGGTAGCGAGCAGCACCAGTATGCCGTTTTAGGCGCCGTATTTGGAGTGATAGCCACGGCAGGCACCCTGGCCTGCGGTCTGCTGACCAAGGAGCGTCTGAAGCCCGTCCGCGCCGAGAAGTTCACGATGAAGCCCTTTGCCGACCTGTTTCGCAACAAGCCCTGGGTGTATCTGACCCTTATCGGAATCTGCATGAACTTCTTCAACGGTTTCCGCTATGCAGTGGCCGGCTACATGTTTGAATACTGTCTGCACGGCGATGTGACGGTGAATGGCCTGATTATCAACTACACCCTGTTTATGACCTTTGGTGAGTTGACCTGCATGATATTCGGCGGTGTATCTCCCATATTCACCAAGAAGATCGGTTCCAAGCGCAAGGCCTTCATGTGGGCAGCCGTCATCTGTGTATTGACCAGCATCCTGTTCTTCTTCGTTCCGATGGATCCCGCCTACATCTGGGTATTAGTAGGCGTAGTGATACTGACGAGCATAGGAATAGGTCTGTACTCGCCCCTGTTGTGGTCGATGTATGCCGATGTGGCCGACTACGCCACGAAGAAGAACGGCACGTCGTCGACCGGTCTGATATTCTCCAGCGGCACCATGTCACAGAAGTTTGGCACCGCCATCAGCGGTTCGCTTGTAGCCCTTCTGTTGGGCATAGCCGGTTTTGTTTCCGGTTCCGACCCAGTGACAGGTCAGACAGTGGTGACCATCACCGACCCCGAGGGAGTGAACAACATGATATGGTCGTTGTTCTCACTCATCCCCGCTGCCATAGCCGTCATCATGATAGTGTTGCTGTATTTCTATCCAATAAAGAAATAAGGTTAGAAAACTGACAGGAAAAGGTTTGAAAACTAACAAATCCTAGTATTCGAACCTTTTCTGAAAGTCATCAGACCACACACATTTATATGATAGATACCTTTGCAGCGGAAAAAGAAAAATCGAGAAACTAACATAATCAACTTAAAACAAATCACATGTACAAGAAAACATTGCTTCTCTGCCTGCTATGTGCAGGCATGATGTGGACTCTGTCGGCTGTTGCTGCTACAGAGAGCCATGCCAATGTAGCAGTGGCAGGTCCCGATGACCAGGAGATAACTGGTACAGTAGAGGATGCCGATGGTCCTATGATTGGCGCAACGGTGAAGGTTGTTGGTACTTCGAATGGTACCGTGACCGACCTTGATGGTAACTTCAAGATTAAGTGTAAGCCCGGCGACATGCTTGAGGTGAGTTACGTAGGCTATGCCACCATTCAGGTAAAGGCCAGCAATGGCATGAAGGTGGTACTGTCGGAAGACAAGACCTTATTGAGCGAGGTTGTAGTTACCGCCCTTGGCATCAAGCGTGAGCGCAAGGCTCTGGGTTATGCCCTTTCCGAGGTGAAGGGTGAGGACCTGCAGAAGGCCAAGGAAACCAACGTAGTCAACTCACTGTCCGGTAAGGTAGCCGGTCTGGTAGTTCAGAACACCGCCGGTGGTGCTGCCGGTTCCACCCGTGTGATGCTTCGTGGTAACACCGAGATGACTGGTGACAACCAGCCCTTGTACGTTATCGACGGTGTGCCTTTGGACAACACCAACTTCGGCAGTGCCGGTGCAGCCGGTGGTTACGACCTTGGTGATGGTATCTCAGCCATCAACCCCGATGACATAGAGAACATGACCGTGCTGAAGGGTCCTGCTGCTTCTGCGCTTTATGGCAGCCGTGCCTCACACGGTGTGATACTCATCACCACCAAGAAGGCCGAGAAGGACAAGGTGGGCGTAGAGTACAACGGTTCTTTGACCTTTGACGTGCAGAATGCCATGTGGGATGACATCCAGCAGGTGTACGGTATGGGCTACAATGGTCAGTTCAGCAAGGTAGCCACCTCTGGCACAAACAGCAGCTGGGGTCCGAAGGCCGACAATCAGATGGTAGAATACTTCGACGGTAAGGTGCGTCCGTTCCAGATGTACAAGGACAACACCTCCAACTTCTTCCGCACCGGTGTGACAGCTCAGAACACCGCCATACTGTCTGTGAACTCAGGCAAGACAGGCGTTCGTTTCTCAATGACCGACATGCGCAACAAGGACATCCTGCCCAAGACCCACATGTTCCGTGACAACTTCAACCTGCGTGTGAACACGAGTACTGGTCCTGTGGACTGGGACTTCACCGCCAACTACACCCACGAGAATGTGACCAACCGTCCTGCCCTGGGTGACTCACAGAGCAACATTGGTAAGAACCTGATGACCCTGGCCGGCACCTACAACCAGGCCTGGCTGAAGCACTACGAGAATGCCGATGGTTCATACGCCAACTGGAACGGTAACGACATGTACAACATCAATCCCTACTGGGACTTGTATAAGAACAACAACACCTCAAAGAAGGATGTGTTCCGCTTCACCGCCAAGGCCATTTGGAACATCAACGATCACCTGAAGTTACAGGGTACCATTGGTACCGACTTGAACAGGATGAACTTCGACGAGTATGTGGCCAAGACCACCCCGGGCCGCATGGCAGGTCAGATGACCAGTCAGATATTCAAGAACCGCACCATCAATGCCGAGTTGCTGGCCCTGTATAACAACCAGTGGGGTGACTTTGACTTCAACTCCACCATTGGCGGCAACATCTTCAAGGTAGACAACCTGACCGACATATTGAGCGGTCTGAACGAGCAGATACCCAATGTGGTGTCCATCACCAACTATGCCGAGCACAGTGTGCAGCAGGCTTCATACACCAAGCAGATCAACTCCCTGTTCGGTTCAGCCAGCGTAGGTTACAAGCACACCTACTACTTGGAAGGCACCCTTCGTGGTGACAAGTCGTCGACCCTTCCCGCAGGCAACAACATATATGTATATCCCTCAGTATCTGCCAGCGTAGTATTCTCAGAGTTCCTGAAGAACAAGAACATCATCAACTACGGTAAGTTCCGTGCATCATTTGCCCAGGTAGGTAGCGACACCGACCCGTATCAGCTGCTGACCAGCTACACCAAGAGCCGCTATGCCTATCCCGACTACGCCATGACGATGATCAGCAACAGCGTACGTCCCAATCCCGATCTGAAGCCCACCCGCACCAATTCCTTTGAGTTGGGTGTTGAGATGAAGTTCTTCCACAACCGTCTGGGTTTGGACATCACCTACTACAACCAGCTGTCAAAGGATCAGATCATAGCCCTTGCCTCTTCGGCAGCCTCTGGTTATGACTATCGTCTGATAAATGCCGGTGAGATAAGCAACAAGGGTATAGAAATCGCCTTGAACGGTCGTGTGCTCAACTACAAGGACTTCTCTTGGGATGCCGGTATCAACTTCTCGAAGAACTCGAACAAGGTGAAGTCACTCGTTGAGGGCATGGACTACTTCGAGATAGAGAAGGCCCGCTGGTGTGGAGTATCCGTAGGAGCCGAAGTAGGCAAGAACTTTGGAAGCATCCAGGGTAAGGACTTCAAGCGTACCGCCGACGGTCAGGTGATCATCAATGCAGGCACCGGTCTGCCCGAGGTAGACGATGAGATGCACACCCTTGGCAACGCCTCTTGGGACTGGACAGGTGGTTTCTACTCCACCTTCACCTACAAGAACTTCAGGCTGAGTGCCGGTTTCGATGTCAAGGTAGGTGCTGACCTCTTCTCAATGTCAATGCGTTCAGCCTATCAGACAGGTAAGGCCTACGAGACCCTGGAAGGTCGTGAGGAGTGGTACCAGTCTGAGGAAGCCCGCACTGCTGCCGGCAAGGACCTGAACACATGGCGCAAGGAAGGCAACTGCCGCGGTTTCGTAGCTCCTGGCGTGATAGACAACGGCGACGGCACCTATCGTCCGAACGACATAGCCATAAACCCCGAGAACTACTGGAGCCACTGTGCCGACAATGCCCCTGCAATGTTCATCTATGACAACTCATACGTGAAGTGTCGCGAGATAACCTTCGGTTACACCTTCCCCGAGAAGATGCTGAGCAGTCTGAAGGTAGTGAAGAGTCTGAGTGTATCGTTTGTGGCTCGTAACCCATTTATCATCTGGAAGAACATTCCCAACATCGATCCCGACTCAGGTTACAACACCTCTGGCATGGGACTGGAATACGGTTCACTGCCCTCACGTCGCAGCTACGGTTTCAATGTTAACGTAAAATTCTAAATGAAGGAGGAAAGAAAACATGAAAATGAAGAATAAGAAATACCTTGCTGCCTTGTTTGTTGCAGGTTGCGGTCTGATGACCCTGAACTCTTGCAGTGACAGCTATTTAGAGGATGTCAACACAGACAGCACCAAGACCCTGACCACCGACCCCAACGGTCAGTTGACCACCACCCTATTGCAGACCTACGGTGACTTCAGCATGATGGACACCTACCGCAGTTACATCACCGGTTTCACCCAGCATTTTGCCGGTGGTTGGAATGTGAGCCGCTATGCCGGCAGTGTTCACTACGAGGACGACCAGGCCCGTCTGGTATGGGACAGGCTCTACACCGTAGCCATAAAGAACCTGCGCGATGCCATCAACAATTCAGCAGACCGTCCCAACGTGAATGCCGCGCTTCGCATACACCGTGTATATCTCATGTCAGTGCTGACCGACATCTATGGTGATGTGCCTTGCATGTCGATAGCCGAGGGCTTGGACAAAGACATATCCACCCCCTCATACGACAGGCAGGAAGACATCTACAACTGGTTCTTCGAGGAGTTGGAGGCCTGTGTGGCCCAGTTGGGTACCGGCAACGATGCCATCACTGGTGATGTGACCAACTATCTGGGCGATGAAGACATGTGGAAGAAATATGCCAATTCCCTTCGTATGCGCTTTGCCATGCGTATCTCGGATGTAAATGAAGATAAGGCCAAGGCAGTGTTTAAGGAAGTGGTTGCCGACAAGGAGAACTACATATCCTCATCCAAGGAAGATGCCTACATCAAGTACGTGAACAGTCCGTTCACCCTGTATGCCGGAGCCAATGAGTTCGATTTCCGTGTGAACGCCCTTGGCGAGATGCTTTACGGTCAGGACTCTCAGTCGCCCTCGTTTGTAAGCTCCACCTTCGTAGAATATATGAAGGAGAACAACGACCCCCGTCTGTATAAGATCTGCCGTCACTACATGAACATCACCCGTAGTGAGATTAAGCCCGACAAGATAGGCAACAAGGACATGACCGATGACGTGGTGGCCTATCTGACCAAGAACGGCAAGGAAGAGAGTCCCTGCGACCCCGGCTATGCCTGGTACAGCAATCCGTGGCTTTCGGCCCCTGCCCTGAGCGAGTTGCCCGAGTTGGAGAAGCTCGACAAGCAGTTCCCCGAAGTGGGTTACAGCAAGAACAACTATCCCGAGCGCATGATGCGTCCGATGCTGTCCATCGACTTTGAGATGGCCGACCGTCCCGGTATATTGATGACATACGCAGAAGTAGAGTTCCTGCTGGCCGAGGCCGCAAGCAAGGGTTGGATTGACAGTAACACCACCGTGGAGCACTACAAGAAAGGAACAGAAGAAGCCCTTCGTCATCTGAACAAGTACTATCTGGAGAGTGATGAAGTAATCACCGAGGAAGAAATCACCACCTACGTGAACCAGATGGCCGCGAAGAGTGATCTCGTAAGTAAGGAGGGAGCACGCGAAGCCATCAACCTTCAGGCCTGGATACTTCACATGATGAATCCCTCAGAGGGTTGGGCCAACCTGCGTCGTTCAGACTATCCTAAGATGAAGGACCGTCAGACCCTGGGTTTCAACACAGATTTCACCTACGACAGTGACAACCTGAACACCCCTAACCGTCTGTGCTATCCCATGCTGGAGAAGAAGTACAACACAGCCAACTACGAAGAGGCACTTAGCCACATGGACGGCAAGGACGACTGGCACCATAGAGTATGGTGGGATTACAAGGATTTCAACGTTAAGTATGTAGAACATTAAAAGATAAAGAATCATGAAGATCAAGAATATATTAAGAGCCAGCCTTGTGTTCTGCGGATTTGCCGCCGTTCTCACGAGTTGCTCCGACAACGAAGAAGCCTTCTTCACCGTGACAGAAGACGATGCTCCTCGTATTCTGAACACCGACTTCCCTGGTGCTGGTTTTGAGTTGAACCGTGATCAGAACCTTCAGTTCCAGGTTCTGGTGACCCCTGCCGACATGACCACCGTACGTTGGTATGACGACGACCGTCTGGTGCATGAGGGTGCAGAGATAGACAAGCCTTTCGAGGCCGGAGAGTACAATCTGAAGATTGTGGCCACCACCGTGAAGGGCAAGGAGACCTATCGTAAGATCCGCATGGTAGTGAAGCCCCTTGAGAACGACCCTGTGACCGAGGACAAGCCTATGGAGCGTTTGCAGGCCCCTGGCCAGAAGGCAATAATCAGCGGCAGCCACCTGAGCAGCATCAAGTATGTGTTGATCAACGGTCAGGAAGCCAAAGTGACCAGCGATGAAGACGGCTATATAGAGTATATCGTGCCCGCAGGACTGACCAACGGTCAGTATCGTCTGTCGCTCAGGAATGAGAATAACGAGTTGTTTGGCGGCGGTTTAGTAACCATATCCGACCAGGCCGCTGGTGTCATCATCTCCAAGTCTGAGTTCTCAGCTAAGGCTAAGAAGACCCTGAAGATACAGGGTAAGAAGTTGAATGAGGTGACAGGAGTCAGCATTGACGGCAAGTCATGCGAGATACAGAGCCAGAGCGAGGAACAGATCATCGTGAAAGTTCCCGAGATGGAGGAAGGCACCTACGAGTTGGTAGTATCCAGCGTGAACAATGATGTGAGGTTCTTGAAAGACACCGAGCTGGTAGACAAGGCCACCATCGACATCACCCTGACCGCCGAGGAGATTATCTGGGAAGGCAAGTGGGCAGTAGACTGGGGTCACATCTGGGAGGCCAACGAAGAAGAGTTGGCAGCCTTGAAGAACGTGGCAGCACCTGGCGTGACACTCCGTCTGTATATCAGCCGTACCGACTCAGAGTATGCCAAGGGTTGTGCAGCCGTGAACTGGGCCGACATCGTGTATGGCTACTCTGGTGACGACCGCGCTGATGTGGAGTTCACGTTCGAAGACACCTACGTAGACTTTGTGCTCACCCAAAAGTCAATGGAGCTGTTAGAGCAGAACAACTTCGAGGTAGTGGGACATGGCTTCGACCTGTTGAAGATAACCGTGGTGCTGCCCGATGAGCAGGAGTTATGGTCAGGCAAGTGGGCAGTAGACTGGAATCACATCTGGGAAGCTGATGCAGAAACAGTGGCCGAACTGAGGTCTGTGGCTTCAGTAGGTTCTACCCTGCGCCTTTACATACAGCGTACCGACTCAGAGTATGCCAAGGGCTGTCCAGTCGTGGACTGGGTCAACATCGTGACTGGCGGCTCTGGAGACACCGGCCGTGGCGATACAGAAATCACGTTCGAGGATACCGTGCTGGAGTTCGTGCTAACCCAAAAGTCAATGGAGCTGTTGGAACAGAACAAATTCCAGGTAGTGGGTCACGGCTTCGACCTGTTGAAGGTAACGATAGAATAGAAAAACCTGTTTTTCATCTATAGTAACAAAAAGTTCTCTGCGCCTGTGTGGGTGCAGAGAACTTTTTTTGTATTCATCCATGGTGATCTCGGCAGCTCAGTGGTGACAATAAATCTCGATTTTATTGCTGATTAGCAAACTTTTTCGTACTTTTGGCGGCGAAAATGGAAGTGTATTCATACGAGTTTAATAGCATATCCTGTGGTTGAAGATGAAACGAAGTGACGTCATTCACGGCTTGCACGATGGCATACCCATAGCTCTGGGCTACTTTGCCGTCGCCTTCTCGCTTGGCATAATTGCCAAACAGGCTGGACTGGTTGCTACTGAGGGGTTCTTCAGCAGTTTCTTCACCCGTGCTTCGGCTGGTGAATATGGCGTATATACACTCGTGGCGGCACAGGCTACATATATTGAGGTTGTCACCATGTGCTTGGTAGTCAATCTGCGCTATATGCTGATGAGTGCAGCGCTGTCACAGAAGATTAAGCCAGGCACCCCTTGGTGGCATAGGATAATGATGGCTTGCTGCGTCACCGATGAGGTATTTGGCATTTCCATCGCCCATCCTCATTACTGTCCTCCTGCTTACACTTATTCTGCTGCCTTGCTCTCCGCACTGTTCTGGGGAGGCGGCTGTGCTGCAGGCATCGTGGCTGGCAGCATGTTGCCCTCTTCCATTGTTGCTGCTCTCAGTGTGGCTCTCTACGGCATGTTCCTGGCTGTCATCATGCCTCCAGCACGAAAGGACAAGTGGGTGCTCTACGCTGTGCTCTCTAGTTTTATGCTGAGTGGCATCTGCAGCGTGGCTCCTGTGGTTCAACAGTGGAGTAGCGGTACGCGCACTATCGTTCTCACAGTTCTGATATCGGCAGTTTTTGCCTGGATCAAACCCGTCAAGATGGAGGAGTCGCATGGATAGGTATATCGTCATCTGCATCCTGTTGGGCATCATTTCTACTAATGCCATCCGCGTGGTGCCTATGCTGCTGATTAAGGGACAAATCCATAACCCTTTCCTCCGCAGTTTCCTTCATTATGTGCCATACGTCACACTGGCAGTCATGACTTTTCCCAGTATCGTTCACACCACCGTGTCGCCCCTCTCGGGTTTCTTGGCTCTCCTGGCAGGCATCATCGCCGCCTGGCGGGGAATGGGTCTATTCGCCGTAGCTGCCATCTGCTGCTCCATCGTATATCTGATGGATAGCATAGTACTGTAACCAGCCTTTATCCGACGGACTATCCAGATTATTTACTGGAGGAGATAGAGGATTATCTGTAGGGGG
>OMSQ01000017.1 GCA_900313805.1 uncultured Prevotella sp.
CACCATATACAGCATCATACTCATCATGCCAGTTGTAGTGCTTTCCGCCTTTGCCAACGGCACAAAATGGCTGTTGGTAGGAGTAGGTATCGGTCTGGTGCTATGCGGCATATACTACAGTGGCGCTCGTATCTGGGCCAATCATCAGGAGCGTCGCCGTCTGTCTTCTGCCCCAGCCCGCTACATCGCAGCAGTAGAGGCATTCTTAGACAAGCACTAAGCCATGGAAATAAAAAAGAAGGCAGCGGCCCTGTAAGCCGGGTTCTGTACCATGCCATGCCTCTCGGCATGGCAGGTGCCTGTCATTTATCTAGTCCATGCGTCACCGCATGGCTCCAGCATTCCACCCTCCATCGTGCTACGCTCGGACGGGCCGCCCTCAGACGATGGTATACACGAACTTGCAGCCTCCAGGGGGCACAGCACGGCGATCACCCGCCGCCTGGTGGTCTCTTACACCACCTTCTCACCCTTACCCCGCAGAGAGCGAGGCGGTTATTTTCTTCTACCCTCCCCTACAGTCACCCATAGCTTCTATTTTCGGAAGTGGAGCGCCCTATGCTGCCCGGACTTTCCTCTCGCCCTGCAAAAAGAGGGCCAGCGACAAGCCGTGCCACTGCATTCAGAGTGCAAAATTACATCTTTTGCTGATAAGCGGGCAAGACGAAAGACAAAAAAAACAAAAAAAGTCCATCACAACAGTTATTAGATGAAGAAAATAATAAAAAACAGGTAAAAAACTTGCTGTAACGAATATTTTTCGTATATTTGCTCAGATATATATTGAACCTTTGTTAATATTACGGATACTATGAAAATACTTGCCATCAATCCAGGCATGATAAGCACCAAGGTGGGTGTATTTCATGATAAGGAACTGGTGATGCACGCCTGCATCAACCATCCATACGAAGAACTTTGTCGCTATCCGTTCATCATGGATGAGTTTGACTACCGCAAGGAGAAACTCATTGAAGAGTTGCAGCGTCAGGGCATAGAGAAGGACTTCGACGTAATAGTGGGCAGGGGTGGACTGGTGAAGCCCCTCAAGAGTGGCGTGTATGAGCTCAACGAGAAGGTGATAGAAGACACTAAGACCCCCCGTCTGCACCATGCCTGCAATCTGGGTTCGCTGATAGCTCTGAGCATAGCCAGGGAAATACCTGGTTGCCGTGCCTTCACTGTAGACCCTGGTGTGGTGGATGAGTTGGACGATGTGGCCCGTATTACCGGCATGCCCGAGCTGCCCCACCAGACCATCTGGCATGCCCTCAACCAGCGCGAGATAGCCAAGCGCTACTGCCGCGAGCATGGAGTGAAGTATGAGGAGCAGGACCTGATAGTATGTCATCTAGGCAGCGGCATCTCCTTTGCCATGCACCATCACGGCCGTGCCGTGGAGTGCAGCGACGCACTGAGTGGCGACGGTCCGTTCTCACCCTCTCGTGCCGGCATGCTGCCCACCGTGCAACTGGTGAAGTTGTGCTACGACGGTGGTTACACCCGCGATGAGATGCTGCGCAAAATCAACGGCCATAGCGGTCTGACAGCTCATCTGGGCACCAATGATGTGCGCGAGGTGGAGCGCAGGATAAGAGAAGGCGACGAGCATGCCCGTCTGGTGCTCGATGCCATGATCTATCAGATCAGCCGCTGGCTAGGTTCGCTGGCTCCCGTCACCTGCGGTCATGTGGATGCGGTTATCCTGACCGGTGCCATGTCGCGCAGCGAGTACGTAAGCGAGGGCATACGCCGTCGAGTGCAGTATCTGGCTCCCGTCTACGTATATCCTGGTGAAGATGAACTCACCGCACTGGCCATGAACGTCTACCGTGCCATGAAGGGCGAGCAGGAAATCATAGTCTACGAATAGTTTCAGACAGATATACAGCAAATGCCGCTGTCCTATGACGTCAGGACAGCGGCATTTGTTTTGTTATTTGTATATCATTCCCACTCGATTGTCGAAGGTGGTTTTGAGGAGATGTCGTAGCAGACGCGGTTGACTCCGCGCACTCGGTTTATTATCTCGTTGCTCACCCGTGCCATGAAGTCGTATGGCAGGTGTGCCCAGTCGGCAGTCATAGCGTCGGTGCTGGTGACAGCCCTGAGAGCCACGGGATGCTCGTAAGTACGCTCATCGCCCATCACGCCCACACTGCGCACCGTGCTGAGTAGTATGGCACCGGCCTGCCATATCTGATCGTAGAGCGACACCTCTATCTCGCCGTCCGTCATAGATGCCGGCACACCGGCAGCCGGCACTCGCCGGGCCTCGTCGCCAGAGAGTCGCACCTTGTACTCTCGCAGTCCACGTATATATATATCGTCAGCATCCTGCAGTATGCGCACCTTCTCCGGAGTGATATCCCCGAGGATGCGCACTGCCAGTCCAGGTCCTGGGAAGGGATGTCGGGTGATGAGGTGCTCTGGCATGCCCATCTGCCTGCCCACGCGTCGCACCTCGTCCTTGAACAGCCACTTCAGCGGTTCGCACAGTTGCAGGTGCATCTCTTTTGGCAGTCCGCCCACGTTGTGGTGACTTTTTATCACTTTGCCTGTGATGTTCAGGCTCTCTATGCGGTCGGGATAGATAGTGCCCTGAGCCAGCCATTTAGCATCGGTAATCTTCTTTGCCTCGGCATTAAACACCTCGATGAAGTCGCGTCCTATGATTTTTCGCTTCTGCTCGGGGTCGGTCACACCAGCCAGGTCAGCAAAGAAGCGCTCACTGGCATCCACGCCAATCACATTGAGGCCCAGCACCTTATAGTCATTCATCACCTGTGTGAACTCATCCTTGCGCAACATGCCATGGTCGACGAATATACAGGTGAGTTGGTTGCCAATGGCACGGTTGAGCAGCACTGCTGCCACCGACGAGTCCACGCCTCCCGATAGTCCCAGTATCACGCGGTCGTTGCCTATTTGCTGTCTCAGTTCCGCCACAGTAGAGTCAACAAACGATGCTGCGCTCCAATCCTGTCGCGAGCCACAGATGTCCACCACGAAGTTTTTCAGCAGTTGTGTGCCCTGCACGGTGTGGAACACCTCTGGGTGGAACTGCACAGCCCACACGGGCTTGCCTCCCTGGTACGATGGAGTCCAGTAGCCGGCATACTTCACATCGGCGGTAGAAGCCAACACCTCATAGCCCTCAGGCAGAGCGGTGATGGTATCGCCATGACTCATCCACACCTGCGAATGGTCGTCGAATCCGTGGAAGAGCGCATTGCCGCTGTTTACCTTGTCGAGATGGGCCCTTCCGTATTCGCGACTGTCTGCCTTCTCTACCCTGCCGCCTCCACTATGTGCGATGTACTGTGCACCGTAGCAGATGCCCAGTACTGGCAGTCGGCCTGCGAAATCGGCCAGGTTCACCTGAAAGGCCTCCGGGTCGTGAACAGAGAAGGGAGAGCCACTGAGGATGACACCGATGACCGAAGGGTCGTCCTTGGGGAATTTATTATAAGGCAGGATTTCGCAGAACGTGTCCAGCTCACGCACTCGTCGTCCAATGAGTTGGGTGGTCTGCGAACCGAAGTCGAGAATAATGATTTTCTGTTGCATTGTATGATAAAATTGTAATTTTCTGCAAAGTTACGAATAAGCGAGTGCAGAACAAAATAAACTCGTTTATTTTTTATGCCGAGCGTGAGTAACTTGGGCGAAGCCAAAGTTACGATTAAGCGAGAGAAAAACAAAATAATATTTTGTTTTTCCGAGCGCAAGTAACTTGGGCGAACAACAATCGGGCCCGCGCCATGATGGAGCGGGCCCGAATTGTATTCTCAGCAATCGTGAAAGGTCAGTTGTTGACCGTACCGCCCACGATATCGAGCAGTTCATTGGTGATAGCCTGCTGTCTGCTTTTGTTGTACTGCAAGTTGAGTTCCCTGAGCAGTTCATCAGCATTGTCAGTAGCCGTCTGCATGGCCACCATACGTGCGGCGTGCTCCGATGCATTGCTGTCAAGCAGAGCAGTATAGAGCATGAGGTGCGCCAGCTTTGGTATTAGCGCCCTGAGCACCGTCTCCATGTCGGGTTCGACGATGAAGTTGTCATTGAGCGGTTTCACCTCTTCCTGCTCATGTTGTTGCTCTTGGTGCTTGCGGTTTTTCAGATATTCCTGTGCCTCCTTAGTCACTATATTCGTCGTCAGGTCGCGCTCGTGATCCCTTTCCAGTTCCTCATTGATGTCAATAGGCAGGAACTGTTTTTTTGTAAGAATCTGCGAGCCGGCACTTTTGAAGTGGTGGTAGATGAGTTCCACCCTGTCCACCTCTCCGTCTCTGAATTTCTCGCCCACCTCCATGGCAATGTCTATACACTGAGCCACATTAGGTTTGTCGGCCAGTGCCGTAAAGTCTCCTGCCGCCTTCAGTCCGAGTTTCGTCACCTTTTCAGCCACCTTTCTTCCTATGGGATAGACGATGATATTGTCCATACCCAGGCTGCGGTACTGTTCAATGGCCTGTGTCATCATCTTTATGACATTGGCATTGAATCCCCCACACAGGCTACTGTTTGATGCGAACACTATGAGTGCCACCCTCTTCACCGGTCTTTCCAGGTTATAGATGGTATGCGCCTCAGCCTCGGCAGCCAGGAAGCGTTTCAGGATGTGTTCCAGCATAGTCTCGTATGGCAACATGTTTTCAATCATTACCTGCGCGTGGTGCAACTTCGACGAAGCCACCATCTTCATGGCAGATGTGATTTTGCGCGTGTTGTTGACCGAAGATATGCGGTTTTTTATCTCTTTTAGTGACGGCATAGGCTATTATGCTTTAAACTGACCTGTGATGTCGGCCATGACTTGCTCTATGACACCAGTTGCCTGGTCGTCAATCTTTCCACTGCCCAGCAGGTCGATGACCTCCTGGTGTGTGGAGCGCAGTTTGTCGAGGAAGACATTCTGACATTCCCTCACCTTGTCCACGGGCACGTCGCTCATCAGTCCGCGTGTGCCGCAGTAGAGGATGGCAATCTGTTCGCCCACTGCCATAGGAGAGTATTGCGGCTGTATGAGCAACTGGTTGTTCTTACGTCCGCGGTCCAGCGTCATGGCGGTCACGGCATCCATATCGCTTGAGAACTTAGAGAAGGCCTCGAGTTCACGATACTGGGCCATGTCGATTTTGAGCGTACCTGCCACCTTCTTCATACTCTTCACCTGTGCCGATCCACCCACGCGGCTCACGGAGATACCCACGTTGATGGCGGGTCGGAAGCCCTGGTTGAAGAGGTCGGTTTCGAGATATATCTGTCCGTCGGTGATAGAAATCACGTTAGTGGGAATGTAAGCCGACACGTCGCCTGCCTGTGTCTCGATGATGGGCAGAGCAGTGAGCGAACCACCACCACGCACATGTCCCTTGAGGCATTCAGGCAGGTCGTTCATCTTTTCAGCCACCTCCTGCTGGTCGTTGATACGTGCAGCACGTTCCAGCAGTCGGCTGTGCAGGTAGAACACGTCGCCCGGATAGGCCTCACGTCCTGAGGGTCGGCGCAGTATGAGCGACACCTCACGGTAGGCCACAGCCTGCTTTGAGAGGTCGTCATATACCACGAGAGCCGACAGTCCTCTGTCGCGGAAATACTCACCTATGGCAGCGCCTGCGAATGGAGCGTAGTACTGCATGGCAGCGGGGTCTGCAGCTGTTGCCGACACCACGATGGTATAAGGCATGGCTCCATGCTCTCTCAGAGTCTGTACGAGAGCAGCCACGGTAGAGGCTTTCTGTCCGATAGCCACATAGATGCAGTACACTGGTTTGCCAGCCTCGTAGAAGCTCTTCTGGTTGATGATGGTATCCACGGCGATGGCAGTCTTTCCTGTCTGTCGGTCGCCGATGATGAGTTCACGCTGTCCTCGTCCGATAGGAATCATCGAGTCTACAGCCTTCAGTCCGGTCTGCAGTGGTTCTTTCACTGGTTGTCTGAATATCACACCCGGAGCCTTGCGGTCGAGCGGCATTTCGAAGGCATCAGAGAGGTCAATATCTCCCTTGCCGTCGATGGCCTGTCCGAGCGGATTAATGACACGTCCGAGCATATTGTCATTGACGCGTATCGATGCGATGCGCTTTGTGCGTTTTGCCACCATGCCCTCCTTGATGCCAGCGGTGGTGCCCAGAAGCACACATCCCACATTATCCTCCTCGAGGTTCATCACGATGGCCATGGTACCGTTTTCAAACTCCAGCAGTTCGTTGGCTTCAGCATTGCGCAGTCCGTAAAGACGAGCCACACCGTCGCTGACCTCGAGCACCGTGCCCACCTCGTCAAATTTCTCATTGGTAGACAGTCCCTGGAGTTGTCTGAGCAGCACATCAGACACTTCGCTTGGTTTAATTTTTTCAGCCATTATCTGTTATGGTAAACTTTTAAAATTCTAAATACGTAGAGCATATTCACGCTATAGAATAGCGATGACATTACTTACTGAGGAGTGTGAGGACGGACCTGAGTTTGCTTTGCACGCTGGCATCCATCCTATAAGTGTCGTATTCGAGGATGAAGCCGCCGATGATATCGGGGTTCACCTCGGTCTGAAACTCCACACGTCCGTTAGTTCTACTCTCCACCATCTGTCGCATCTTCGCCTCTGTCTGAGGGTTGACTTGTGCAGCGGTGATGAGCTTTCCGCGAGTGATGTTTTTCTGTTTCCTGTACAGTGTGACATAGGCTGCAGCAATGAACTGCAGCATGGTTTCTCGGTTCTCTTGCAGCACCAGTTTTACGAATCTGCCTGTCAGCGGTGTGACCTTTGTGCCACACGCTGTCAGTATCAGTTTTTCCTTGGTGTTTTTCTCGAGCATAGGATTGTCGATTGTCAACCTCAGTTCAGGCACTCGGATATAGCTTTGCACGAGCGTTTGCATCTCGGCATACACCTTATCCTCACTTTTCTCTGCCTCAGCACTTTTGAGCAGTGCCCTGGCATACCTTACCGAAACTACACCAATATCCATATAGTCACAATGTATTATTTAGCTTTTTTATCTACAGAAACCTCATCGAGCAGGCGGTTAATCATATCCATCTGCTTTTTGTCAGAATCTAAGTTCTGTCTAAGGATTTTCTCTGCGATTTGCACAGACAGTTGTGCCACCTGGGCTCTGATGTCGCGTATGGCATTCTGCTTTTCGCTTTCTATCTCCGAGCGTGCCTCGTCGAGCAGTCTTGCGCCTTCGGCCTTGGCTTTCTGTTGTGCTTTCTCCACTATCGCATCGCGTGTCTCCGCAGCCTCCTTCAGGATCTGGGCTTGTTTTTCACGCGCCTCTTGCAGGATGGATTCACCTTCTTTTTGTATGTTGGCCAGTTTCTCATTGGCTTCGTGTGCCTTTTTCAGGCTGTCATCGATAAACGCCTTTCTCTCGTTTACCATGCCAGTGATGACTGGGAAGCCCCATTTCCAGAGGATGAACAGCACCACCAGGAAGGTGATGGTCATCCAGAAGAGCAGGCCTGTACTTGGAATCAATAAATCCATACTCTGTGACAGTTAATGTTTAGATGCAGAGGAATGCGATAACTGCAGCGAAGAGTGCCACACCCTCGATAAGTGCAGCTGCCACAATCATGTTGGTGAAGAGTTTGTTCATCACCTCGGGCTGACGTGCCATGGCGTCCATAGCCTGACCGCCGATGCGACCGATACCTATACCAGCGCCGATAGCGGCGAGACCTGCGCCTACTGCGGCGCCCAATTTAGCAAGACCTTCTGCGGCCAATAATGTTGTAATCATAGTTGTAATGTTTTTTAGTTTGTTATTGTTGTTATTGATTTATTCGTGTTCGGGTTGCACACGTGCCAGTCCGATGAATACGGCGCTGAGCATGGTGAACACCATGGCCTGGATGAAGCACACGAGGCACTCCAGGCACATCATGAAGATACTCATGATGACGCTGAGCACGCTCATGCTCAGTTGCACGGCTATCACCTTGCCCACCACCAGGAATATGATGCAGGTGATGGCGATGGCGATGGCGTGTCCGGCCATCATGTTGGCGAAGAGACGGATCATGAGTGCGAAGGGTTTTGTGAATATACCCACGAACTCAATGACCGGTATGATAGGAATGGGAGCCTTGAGCCATGTAGGCACGTCGGGCCAGAAGATGTCCTTCCAGTAGTGCTTGTTGCCGCTGAACTGCACTATGATGAAAGTGCAGAGAGCCAGGAAGAAGGTGACGGCGATATTGCCAGTCACATTGCCTCCTCCCGGTGGGAATGGCATCAGTCCCATCACATTGCATGTGAAGATAAAGAAGAAGCAGGTGAGCAGGTAGGGACAGTATTTCTCATACCCCTTGCCTACGCCTGGTTTGATTATCTCATCCACCACATACATGACGAGCATCTCTATGAAGCCTACAAAGCCCTTTGGAGCCTGGTCGCTAGCCTTGCGGTGCTTGTACCACCGTGCGGCTCCCAGGATACAGGCCAGCAGCAGGATGACATTGATAAACATCACCGCCACCGTCTTTGTGATAGAGATATCGAAGGGTTTCACCTCGGTGCCGTCGGGCATGAGTTCCACTATCTTGCCTGCGTTGTCGCCTTTGGTTGCGATAGCCAGGTTGTGCGGTCCCTGTCGGTATCCGTTGGCATCTGGATGATGCTCGAATGCCGAACTGCAGAACACGTGGAAGCCAGTAGAACTTTTCACTATCACCGGCAGGTGAATGACGAGCGGTTTGTCGCCTATGTCGGTGATGTGCCACTCGTAGCTGTCCTTGATATGTTCTATCACCACCTCCTTGGCATTGATGGCCTCCTTCTCCTTCGCCTGTTCCTGTGCCATAGCGGGGAGAGTGAAGAGCGTCATCACAAAGAGAAGTAGTGTCTGTTTGATACGATTCATTATTTAATGTTTATAAATGAGTGTTACTACCATCATGAGAGCATACATGATCATGAACCATGCTGCGAAAGTGAGCGACTGTGCTCTGCTCTCTGCTATCACCAGGTGATAGATGGCCACTACCGTGACCGAGAGTATCATCCTGATGGCAGCCAGTGTGAAGTAGAACTGTGGCAGGTGTGCCGGTGAGTGTTTTTTTACGAAGTCATAACCCACCACCCAGGCCATGCCCAGCAGAGTGAAGAAGAAAACGGAGAAGAAGATTTCCGCCGTGCTCATCACTCCTTTTCCACACAGAGAGAGACCTCGTTTCTTATCACCTCCACGAAGCCGCCCATTATAGGCAGTTGAATGGTCTCGCCATCCTTCACATACTCCACCATGCCTGTCTGCAGCGATGATATTATCGGAGCGTGATTGTCGAGGATTTCAAACGAGCCCATGGTGCCTGGCACCTTCACGCTGCTCACCTGGCCTTGAAACTCCACCCTTTCGGGCGATACGATTTTCAGTTTCAGCATAAGCGTCAGCCCTTGGCCTGTTCTAACAGTTTCTTTCCTTTCTCTATGGCATCCTCTATGGTACCCACATTGAGGAAGGCCTGTTCTGGCAGGTCGTCCACCTCTCCGTCGAGAATCATATTGAAGCCCTTGATAGTATCCTCTATAGACACCATCACGCCCTTGAGTCCGGTAAACTGCTCTGCCACGGTAAACGGCTGTGAGAGGAAGCGCTGTACGCGGCGTGCGCGGTTCACGGTGAGCTTGTCCTCGTCTGAGAGTTCATCCATACCCAGGATGGCGATGATATCCTGCAGTTCCTGATAGCGCTGCAGTATCTGCTTCACCCTCTGAGCGCAGTCGTAATGTTCCTTGCCCACGATGAGCGGGTCGAGGATGCGTGATGTGGAGCCCAGTGGGTCTACAGCGGGATAGATACCCAGCTGAGTGATCTTACGACTGAGTTCGGTAGTGGCGTCGAGGTGTGTGAAGGTAGTAGCGGGAGCCGGGTCTGTCAAGTCGTCTGCAGGCACATACACAGCCTGTACAGATGTGATGGAGCCCTTCTTGGTAGATGTGATGCGCTCCTGCATGGTACCCATCTCCGATGCCAGTGTGGGCTGGTATCCCACGGCGGATGGCATACGTCCGAGCAGTGCCGACACCTCACTACCTGCCTGTGTGAAACGGAAGATGTTGTCGATGAAGAACAGGATGTCAGCTGCTGCGCCGTCCTTTCCGCCATTGTCGCGGAATTCCTCTGCCACAGTCAGTCCGGAGAGCGCCACGGATGCACGTGCTCCGGGCGGTTCGTTCATCTGTCCGTACACCAGTGTGGCCTGGCTCTTCTTCAGTTCCTCGGGGTCAACGAGCGAGAGGTCCCATTTGCCTTCATCCATGGCTTTTTTAAATTTCTCGCCGTAGCGCACCACGCCGCTCTCAATCATCTCGCGTATGAGGTCATTACCCTCACGAGTACGCTCACCCACACCTGCGAACACCGAGTATCCGTTGTGTCCCTTAGCGATGTTGTTGATGAGTTCCATGATGAGCACCGTCTTTCCTACACCGGCACCACCGAAGAGTCCGATCTTACCACCCTTCATATAGGGTTCGAGCAGGTCTATCACCTTGATACCCGTAGCGAGCATCTCTTTCTGTGTAGACAGTTCTTCAAACTTAGGAGCCTCTCTGTGAATGGGGTATGCCCCTTTCATATCGAGTTCCTTCATACCGTCGATCGGCTGTCCGATGACGTTGAGCATACGCCCTTTGATCTGGTCGCCGGCGGGCATGAGTATGGGATAGCCAGTAGATACGGCCTCCAGTCCCCTCTTCAGTCCGTCGGTATTGTCCATAGCCACGCACCTGACTGTGTCCTCACCAATGTGCTGTTGCACCTCGATGACCAGTTCCTTGCCGTCAGGGCGTACTACCTTCAGGGCATCGTGAATTTTAGGCAGCACTTTCTCTGCATCTTGTCCCTTTGTGTCGTAATACACGTCTATCACGGGTCCGATGATTTGAGAAATGTGTCCGTTGATTTGTGACATAAGCTTAAGAGTATTATTATTTTAATTGATTATGCTACTGTTGTGGAATACATGTGCAAAGTTAGCAATATTTTTCTGTTGCCAAAAGCAAAGTGTATGAATTATACAGTTACTGGCGGCATGATATATGATATCAGATGCTGAGTTCATCGAGCACCTTAATCAGTTTCATGTCAATGGGTTTGTCGGTACGTATGGCCTCGCTTAGGGGCACGTAGACTATCTCATTGTTGCGCACACCTATCATGATATTACGCTGTCCCTGCAATATGGCCTCGATGGCTCCCACGCCGGTGCGACTGGCGAGGATGCGGTCGTGTGCCGTGGGGCGTCCGCCGCGCTGCAGGTGTCCAAGTATAGACACGCGCACGTCGAAGTTGGGGAACTCCTTCTTCACACGGTCAGCATAGTAGAGAGCACCGCATTTCGGACTTTCCGAGACTATCACGATACAGCTTTTCTTACTCTTTCTTATGCCTCGCTCCATGAATCGTGCCAACTGGTCCACGTCGGTAGAGTCCTCTGGTATGATAGCAGCCTCGGCTCCTGATGCTATGGCACTGTTCTGGGCGAGGAAGCCGGCATCTCGTCCCATCACCTCGACGAAGAATATGCGCTCGTGGCTCTGTGCAGTGTCGCGTATGCGGTCCACGCATTCCACGATGGTGTTCATGGTGGTGTCGTATCCTATGGTGGAATCGGTGCCATAGAGGTCGTTGTCGATGGTGCCCGGCAGACCTATGCAGCACACGTCGTATTCGCGTGCGAAGTTCATGGCACCCGTGAGCGAGCCATTACCACCTATCACGATAAGGGCATCGATGCCCCTTTTCACCATATTGTCGTATGCCTTCTGCTTACCCTCCGGAGTCATGAACTCTTTGCTACGTGCTGTTTTGAGTATGGTACCGCCCGACATGATGATACCGCTCACATTCTCAGTGGTGAATGGTTCTATCTCGTCGTTTATCAGTCCGTCATATCCTCGATAGATACCCATGATATTGAAGCCGTTGCATATACCTGCCCTTGTCACGGCCCTGATAGCGGCATTCATGCCCGGTGCGTCACCACCCGATGTCATCACACCTATTGTCTTGATTTTTGCCATAGTATTATATAATGTTTTAGGTTATTGTTGTTATCACCATTCTTGTATCAGTCGCATAGCACCCAGTCCGGCGAGAGCTCCCACCATTGCCATCCATCCCACGTTGCGGAAGTACCATCCCATCCTTATGCCTTCGCTCTTCATCAGTGTGATGCCGCTCATTGACCCCACGATGAAGATGTTGCCACCCACGGCAGCTGCGTAGGCTATGGCTTTCCAGTACACGCCATTTTGGGTAAACGCCATGAGGTAGTCGGAGCCTGCCTGTGCCACATCTGTCAAGGGGTAGAAGGAGATGAAGCTCATGGCTGTGGCGAAATTGTCGAGCACGCTGCTTATGGCTCCGGCAGTCACACTCATTATCCACACGCTGTGTATGTACTCGTCGCACACCCCTGCCAGCCACCTTATGGCACCTGTCTCCTGCACCACGGATATGGCGAGCATGATGCCGAGCACAAAGAGCATCATCTGTATCACTCCGTACTGCAGTGTGCGTGGCATGCGCCTGTCAGCCATCTTATCCACATCGTTGAGTTTACGGTTGAACACCTCGTTGACCACCCACAGCACAGAGAGCACGCAGAGGGCTCCGAGGAAGGGACTGAGGTGTGTGATATTGTGGAATGTGGGTATGAACCACAGTCCTCCAATGCCCACGATAAGCATCACCAGTCGCTGCCATAGGTTGAGGTTGGTGTCATCTCCCCTGTATGGCAGACTATACCATTCTATGTCAATGCGTTCTGGCAGCATACGTCCTATCCACCATGTGGGCAGTGCCCATGCTATGATACATGGCACGAGTAGAGAGAAGGAGAAGTTGGACGCTGTGACTGCCGTCTGGTTCCACAGCACCAGTCCTATTGGGTCGCCGATGACGGTGAGAGCCCCTCCGCAGTTGGCTGCCAGCACTATGGCACTGCCATACACCAGTCGTTGCCGGCGGTTGTGCACCAGCGAGCGCATCACCACGAGCATCATGATGCTTGTGGTCACATTATCCAGGTTGGCAGAAATGAGGAAGGTAATGCCGCCCAGCATCCACAGCATCTTCTTGGCATGGCGCGTGCGTATCCACTGTGTGAGGTAGTCGAAGCAGCCGTTGTTCTGCAGTATCTCCACTATGTTCATCGTGGCCAGGAGGAAGAGCATGATTTCTGCTGCCCTGCCCACATACTTCAGGAATATGTTCTCGGCTATATACTGTTTCACGTTGCTGCTTGTGGCCATGGCTCCATTGAGGAAGTTGACATAGTCGCCATCGTGCTGGCTGACAACGAAGTCATTGCCCCAGCAGATATACAGCACCCATCCCACCGTACCGGCGAAGATGGCCACAGCGGCCTTGTTGACATTTGTGATGCGCTCAGTGGCTATCAGCACAAACGACAGTATGAGTATGGCTACGAGTATGAGGGTCATTTTCGAGTCTGCTCCTTTATAATTGCTGCAAACTTACAAAAAAATGCTGACATGTGGTCGAATTGTATTACTTTTTTTGTGTGCTGTTCAAAAAAAATCTCATTTACCTCATGCAATCGTACAAACACCATATTTTGGGGACCAGTGTAATAATTCAAAAAAACAAAAAACAGACGAACTACACCGGCATTTCAGGAGCACAACAATTGCATTTTGTTGCAAATTAGAAATATTTTCTTGCAAAATGTATGCTTTTTGTGAATAATTGTTACCTTTGCACCCGCTAAAAAACTAAGTTCTACAAATAATGACCGAAAATTTATCACTTTCAAACCCCATCAGGCAGTTGACCGCTGCCCTCATTCTCATGGTTTCAGCACTCTTTTGTTCTGCGACTTTACGAGCCCAGGACAAGCAAGAAGCCATAGACTGGCTGAAGCAGTTGACCAGCCGCATCGAGTTGCACGGCTATGCCCAGGGCGGGTATTCTTGGTCGGATGCCAACGGTCGTCAGGTGAACGATTTCAACCTTAAGCGCACCCTCTTCTGGGCCAAGGCCCGCATCACCGACCGCTGGTATTTCCTCTTCATGCACGACTTCTCCAGTGTGGTGCAGGAGTTTTATACCGACTATCGTTTCACCAAAGACAATGCCCTCACAGTGCGTCTGGGACAGTTCAAGCACTCCTTCTCTATGGAGAACCCCTTGTCGCCCACAATGTTGGAACTGGTGGATGTCTATTCTCAGGCATCTCTCTTCCTAGCCGGCGAGGGTCCCGACCCGCTGAATGGCGTCAACTACGGTCGCGACATGGGACTGATGGTATATGGTTCGCTGTTCAATAACCACCTGCTCTATGAACTGGCAGTGATGAACGGCCAGGGCATCAACCGTCGCGACGGCAACAACAACAAGGACGTGATTGTGAAACTTGACTACCGTCCCATCGACGGTCTTCGCTTTGTCGGTTCTGCACAGAAGGGCAAGGGTCATGCCGTTGGCACAGCGCCTTGGAACCCCGGTGTGCAGTTGGGCGACGATTATGACCGCGACCGCCTGAGCATAGGTGCCGAATGGAAATGCCCCACGGTGGCAGGCCAGAAGTCCACCTCCGGTGGCATCAGCGTGCGCACCGAGTGGATGGAGGGCAAGGATGGCGATGTAGTCAGCCGCGGCGGTTATATCACCGGTTGCGTGCCCGTGGGCGGCGGTGTAGACATAGTGGCATCGGCCGACTACTTCAACCGCAACGTGGACATGCACTACTATCAGACGCAGCTCACCGGAGGCTTGCAGTACTGGTTTTACAAGAAATGCCGTCTGCAACTGCAGTACACGCGCACACTGAGCAATTTCCAGGACGACTACAACTGGTTGCAGGCACAGGTGCAGGTGGCTTTCTGACGAAAAGACTAAACTAAAAAAATTATAAGGACAAAAAGATGTTTATCAAGATTTTTCTTACCGTCATCTTCATCGGACTGATGGTGGGCGTGGGTATCTACTCACGCAAACAGGCTCGTTCGGTGGATGGTTTTGTGCTTGGCGGACGTGCGGTGGGTCCATGGCTCACAGCTTTCGCCTACGGCACCAGTTATTTCTCGGCAGTGGTGTTTGTTGGCTACGCCGGACAGTTTGGTTGGAAGTATGGTCTGAGCAGCGCATGGATAGGCGTGGGCAATGCCGTGATTGGCTCTTTGCTGGCCTGGCTCCTTCTGGGTCGTCGCACGAAGATGATGACCCAGCACATAGAGAGTCGCACCATGCCCGATTTCTTCGGCACCCGCTACAGCAGTCAGCAGTTGCGTGTGCTTGCCAGCATCATCGCCTTCGTATTCCTCATCCCCTACACAGCGGGTGTGTACAAGGGCATTTCCACCCTGTTTGAGATGGGTTTCGGCATTGACTATCAGTACTGTGTCATCATCATGGCCATCCTCACTGCTTTCTACGTGATACTTGGCGGTTACAAGGCCACAGCCATGAACGACTTCATCCAGGGTATCATCATGCTCTTCGGCATAGTGATTGTGATAGCCGCTGTGCTCAACACTCAGGGCGGTCTGTCGGCCTCAATCAGCAAGATGGCAGAGATGCCGAGTGATGCCGATGCCTCGGTCAACGGCGGTTTTGCCTCGCTCTTCGGTCCCGACCCATGGAACCTGCTGGGTGTGGTGGTGCTGACCTCTCTTGGCACCTGGGGCCTGCCTCAGATGGTAGGTAAGTTCTACTCCATCACCGACGAGAAGGCCATCAAGCGCGGCACCATCATCTCCACAATCTTTGCTTTCATAGTGGCAGGCGGCTGCTATTTCCTCGGCGGTTTCGGCCGTCTCTTCGGCATGCCCCCCACCCTGCCCAACGGCAAACTGGACTTCGACTCTATAGTGCCATCCATGCTGTCGTCTCTGCCCGATGTCATCATCGCTCTGGTAGTGCTCCTGGTACTCTCCGCCTCTATGTCCACACTGGCCTCGCTAGTGCTCACCTCATCTTCCACCATGACCCTCGACCTTATCTACCGCGACAAGAAGTCGGCTCCTGGCGAGGTGCAGGAGGGAAGCATCGACGACGAAGTGTCGGAGCGTGTGGAGCATCGCAAGGTGGTGGTGATGCGCGTGCTGATAGTGTTCTTTATCGTCATCTCTCTGTTCATCGCCCTCAATCCTCCCACCTTCATAGCCCAACTCATGGGCATATCGTGGGGTGCTCTGGCCGGTGCCTTCCTCGCCCCCTTCATGCTGGGTCTCTATTGGCGTGGTGTGACCCCGGCGGCCGTATGGGCATGCTTCATCTGGGGTGTTGGCTTCACACTGTTCAACATGCTTGCAGGCAACCCCATCAATCCCATCAACTGCGGTGCCATCGCCATGCTCGGCGGTTTCCCCGTGGTATGGATAGTGAGCCTGCTCACCCCGAAACTGCCCAAGCAGACATTAGACAGCATTTTCGAGTGCTATAAGAAATAGGAGTGATAGGCATTCCTAGGAGGACCTAGGATAACCTAGAAAAGCCTAGCACTTCACAAAGGGGTATTTTTCCTTTAGGGCTTGCAGCCGGCATTCAGTGTCGGCTGCAAACTTTTTGTATTCCTCCGATTCTGGATGGAGCGGTCGGTGGGCGAGTGCCGCCCTCACGGAATGCCACTCCCTGAGGAACTCGCGCAACTGGTCAGAGAAGCATACGTCAGCCAGTCGCCCGTAGATATACTCCGCCGTCTGTGCAGAGGTATGAATCATATCAGGTGCGTAGAAGCGGTAGTCACGCAACTCATCGTTCACTATCTCGTATGCAGGGAAGTAGATGGCACGCTCATATCTGCTGCACACCTCATCAGCAGCCAGCAGCAGTGTTGCCTTTGAGAGCATGCTGCCATGAAAGCCGTACTTGGCGTAGCGTATCGGACTGACCGTAATCACCACCCAGGCCTCGGGCTGTCGGCGGCAGATATCCTCCACCACCCTGCCAAGCGCCTCGGCACATTCCTTCACTGAGAGGCATCGTTCCTGAAACTCCCTTGCCGGGCGTTTCTCACAATTGTCCACTATCAGTCCTGTACCCCTGTCCACATATACATGGTTTGTGCCGAGGGTGAGGAATACCACCCTGGGTATCTTCTCCACCCTCTCCACCGTATGCGCTATGCTCACGGGGTTGTACATGGTGCCGTATGGATTTGCCGTCACTTGAAACTGGTCGTCGGCAGCCAACCGGCTGATGTTTTCAGCGAAACAGGAGCCCACGAAGAGCAGGCCTTCACCCGGCATGAGGGTGAAGGGCAACTTGTCTATTATCACAGGCGTGGTGAAATTCATCGGCTACCCTTTCTTTTCCTCTGGTTTCTGCTGACGGCGTCGCCATGCCAGCAGTGCACACGCCACGATAGCCAGCAACAGCACCGCCATGGCCACGTAGGCTATTGTCTCGGTAGTATTGACGCTCTCGGGGAAGAAACTCAGCACTATATCATGCTCACCGGCATCCACGCGCATGGCCCTCAGCACATAGTTCACGCGTGCCAGCGGCACCTCCTTGCCGTCTACAGTGGCCTTCCAGCCCGGGTAGAAGATTTCAGAGAAGACAATCACTCCACCCTGTGCCGACCGTGCATGATACTTCAGTTCATTAGGCTGATAGGCAGTGATAGTTACCTGAGCCGTGCTGTCCTGCTGTGCACTCTCGCCCAGTGTTTCCTTCCATTCGCCCGTGGCCACTGCGATGTGACGCAGGTCGGTATGTGCCAGGGCATCAAACTCAGCGTTAGTATCTGCCACATAGTTTACCGTGTTCACATACCATGCGTTGCCCTGTGCGTAGGGATTTTCGAGCGGCGCCGTCTGTCCGCCCTGCAGCGGCATGATGAAGTACTTGGCATTGAGCATGTTGATGACGGGGAAGATGCTGTCGCCAGCCACCTTCTGCATCTCACCCTGAGCCTCAACTATAGCAGGCAGAGCAGCATTCATCTCGGGCTGTATGTAGGTCTCTATGAGATCCTGATACCTGCGCAGTTTAGCAGCGTGGTAACCTCCTATGCTCTTGTGGTAGAAAGATGTCTGGTTCTCGTTGAAAGTATTTGATGCGAAGTTGAGCACCCTGTAATCGAGGCTCTTGTCTTGCAGTATCATTTCATCAGTCTGAGTCATGGGCTGTGGCAGTTCCCTTACGCTCTTACCCACGAACATCGAGTCGTTGAGGTATCGCTTGTTCACCGCCCACATATCTACCAGACAGAGTATGGCTATGCCCGCCACCATGTACGTGGCCTTGATACGCTTGGCACGGAAGAGCAAGAGCAGCGCAGTGCCAATGACGATGATGAGCACAGTGCGCCAACAGTCGGATGTGAAGATACTTTCCCTCACAGCGGTGAGATTGCTGAGCAGCGGCTGCAACTGTTCTGGCGGGAACTGCGACAGCGCCTGCATCTCTGCCGACGACACGAAGTCAGAGAAGAAGAGCGAGGGTGCAATGGCGAAGAGCAGCGTGATGCCTGCCGTGAGAGCGAAACTCGTCAGCACCCAGTGCATCTTCTGCTTCAGCAGTTCAGGTTCGTCGATTATACGTTTCAGTGCCATCATGGCGAGCAGTGGTATGGTGAATTCCGCTATCACCAGTATAGACGCCACCGTACGGAACTTGGCATACATGGGGAAGTGGTCGATGAAGAAGTCCGTCAGTCCCATGAAGTTCTTTCCCCACGACAGCATAATGGAGAGCACCGTGGCAGCCAGCAGTGCCCATTTCATCGGTCCTTTCACGATAAACAGTCCGAGGATGAAGAGCATCATGACGAAGGCTCCCACATACACCGGTCCGGATGTGCCCGGCTGTTCTCCCCAGTACTGTCCTATCTGCTGATATATAGGATAGTACTCCGGGTTGGCCTTCTTCATGGCACTCTCATTGAGTGCGAGCGGCACCGAGGCCCCGCCCTTGGTGTTTGGTATGAGCAGCGTCCATGTCTCGCTTATGCCGTAGCTCCACTGTGTGATATAGTCACGGTCGAGCCCCGATGCGCTCTGGTTGGCGTCGGCAGGTTTCACGAGCGTAGTCTTTCCTCGCATCGACTCCTGCGAATACTGGTAAGTGTGGTAGAGGTTGGATATGTTCATCATCACACCGATGAGAGCACCTGCCACACATACCGCCGTGGCCTTGGCGAAATGAGCCCATGCCTTTTTGCGTATGGCATCCACGAGGAATGCTATCCACATAAGAGCGATGACAAAGAGGTAGTAATATGTCATCTGCACGTGGTTGGCATTGATTTCAAACGCTGTGAAGAGAGCCGTCACCACCAGTCCCCATAGGTATTTTCCCCTGTATGCCAGCACTATACCCGCTATCATTGGCGGCAGATAGGCCAGAGCCCACACCTTCCATATATGTCCTGCAGCGATGATGATGAAGAAATAGCTGCTGAAGGCCCAGATTATGGCTCCCAGAGCAGCCAGATACTGACGGAAGTCGAAGGCTCTCAGCAGGATATAGAATCCGAGCAGATACACGAACACATACCACACATTCTCTGGCAGCCAGAGGTGATAGGCCTTGACAGCCGTCTGCAGCTTATCCGTGCTGCTGTATGACGGTGAAGTCTGGTATGTGGGCATGCCGCTAAACGTGGCATTCGACCACCTGGTGCGTTCACCCGTCTGCTGATAGTACTCCGTTGCTTCCTGTCCGGCACCCCTTCCTGCCGAGGTGTCGTGCTGATAGAGAATACGCCCCTCCATGTCGGCAGGCATGAAATAGGCGTAGGCTATTGCCACGAAGAGCAGAATGCACAGCACATCGGGCAGACATCGTTTCAGAATGTTCATGTTCATATCATGTGTTTTTAGAACTACTTGAAAAGCAGTTGTTTAAGTCTGTAGTTATATTCGCGTGTATTGATACGGTACTTGCCGTGATTGGGATGAATGTACAAAGAGTGCGGCTTGTCGCTGTTTTTTCGCAGGGTGTACACCACATGAGCATAGACCTTGTTGAAGTCTTGCTGTTCAAAGAAGGAGTTGCATGCGTTGTACACATGTTTTGCTATCTTTCTCGGTGATAGTCCCTTCGTGCCTGCCTGACAGAGTATGTCAGTGATAATCTCTTCGTAGTTCATGGTGTATGACAATAAAAAAAGAGGGCAAGTATATGAATTATACCAGCCCTCTCTGTATGTTAAGAATACTATTAAGC
>OMSQ01000096.1 GCA_900313805.1 uncultured Prevotella sp.
AAAAAAATCCAAACCACTGATAATCAGCGGCTTGGACTTTCTTTCTGTCGGGATTACTGGACTCGAACCAGCGACCTCGCGCCCCCCAGACGTGTGCGCTACCAACTGCGCTAAATCCCGAACACAATTCAAAATTGCGGTGCAAAGGTAATCACATTTTGGATAATTGCCAAATTTTTACCATGTTTTTTTGCCGAAAGCCCAAAAAACATACAAATCACAGACTGCCGTATTCCGCGATGGCATCAAAACACGGACATTCCTTGATGCGCTCCCATGGGTCGATGATGCCGTTGCCATTGCGGTCTGGCGATATGTCGCGATGACCGAGCACACGAGCCAAGGGGAAGCGCGCTCGCAGGCTCCTTATCAACTCCTCAAGGGCTCTGCGCTGCGCAGCAGTGCGGTTGTCCACGGCACGCCCCCTGCGGTCTATGCCGCCTATCCAAGCCACGTGCAGGGCATGGGCATTATATCCCCGCACGCCGTTGGCTATGTGGGCCTCTGGCCATAGGTTGGTCACCTGCCCGCCGGCCGATACCACGTAATGATAGCCGGGAGCCTTCCAGTTTCTCACGTTTCTGAAATACTGCATCAGCGACTGAGGGGTGGCACTCTGGGTAGATGCCGTGCAGTGTATGAATATGTAATCTATCTTTCTCATGATGTTGCAAAGATAGGGTGGGGCGACTGCCACAAACCGTCATCCGTCATATTTTTCATAGAAAAAAAGGGTGAGTGTAGGTATTTATTATTATTTTTGCACGCAGATAATGACGTTAAGCAACTGTATGCGCATATACTCCAGATACTTCTCACGACTGATAGTGGCTGTAATCATCGCTGCCACACTCGCCGCCTGCGACACAATGAAATTTGTGCCGGATGGAGAGGTGTTGCTGCGCAAGACGGTGCTCATAGCCGACGACCCGCAGTTCAATCCATCGTCGCTGCGCCAATATATCCGCCAGAAGCCAAACGCCAAATGGTTCTCGCTGGTGAAGTTGCCTCTGGGGGTGTACAGCATGGCGGGCAGAGACTCCTCGCGCTGGATTAACCGCACGCTATGGAACATCGGTGAACCGCCGGTGCTGTATGACACGCTGAAAGCGCAGCAGACGGTGACGGACCTGCGGCAGGCTCTGCTCAACAGAGGATACATGCAGGCCACGGTGGAGCATCATACGGAGGTGAAAGACAGAAAACTTACTGACATCTACGTGCTGCACCCGGGCCGACAGTTCTACATCGGGCAGGTGAGATATGATATACAGGACGAACAGATACAGGGCATACTGGCTCAACAGCCGTCCACCTCGTGGCCGCTGAAACCTGGCATGCCGTTCACGGTCAACGGACTGGATGCCGAGCGAAAACGTATCACTGCTCTGCTCGCTGACAGCGGGTTCTACCGCTTCCACAGAGACTTCATTGAGTTTAATGCCGACACCGTGCGCAACGGCTACTACGTGGACCTGACCATGACGCTGCTTCCTTATCGCGAAAACCCAAGGGCCGAGGCCACCACACACCCGCGATACCGTATTCGCCAGATACACTATCAGAGCAATGACAGCTCTGCCATACCTCTCAGACAACGGGTGCTAGAGAACAATACAGTGATGGAGCCAGGCTCGTATTATTCCGCGTCTAACCTGAAACGGACGTACGCCAACTTCTCCAGGCTGCAGGCGGTGAGATATACGAACATACGCTTCCAAGACTCACCTGACACCATGCAACTTGACTGCCATATACAGTTGAGCGCAAACAAACCGCATACCATCTCTTTCTCGCCAGAAGGTACTAACACCGCAGGCGACCTGGGGGCGGCAGCTTCGCTCACATACCAGAACCGTAACCTGTTCCGAGGCTCGGAAGTGCTCAGCATACAGCTGCGTGGAGCGTTCGAGGCCATCACCGGACTGGAGGGCTACAGCAATGAGAACTACATAGAATACGGTGCTGAGGCCAGACTGCAATTCCCACGGTTCATGGCTCCTCTGCTCTCACGCCATTTCCTGAGAAACAACAATGCCACATCGGAACTCTCGGTGAGTTACAACATGCAAAACCGGCCGGAGTTTCACCGACGACTATTCTCTACGGCATGGCGATACCGGTGGAACCATACGGTGCGCAACCTCAGTTACAAATTCGACCTGATAGACCTGAGCTACATCTACATGCCGTGGATATCGGCTAAGTTCAAGGAAGACTATCTGGACAACAAGGACACCCGAAACGCGATACTGCGATACAACTACGAGGACCTGCTGATAATGCGAATAGGTTTTGGAGTGACCTACAGTGTGGGTAGCCATGTGATTCGTGCGAATATAGAAACGGCTGGCAACGTGCTTCATTCTCTGGCCAAAACCCTCCATCTGGATCGAAACAGCGACGGTCAGTACACTCTCTTCAATATAGCATACGCACAGTATGTGAAGGGAGATTTCGACTATACCAAGGCGTTTCGTTTTGATGAAAACAACAGCCTGGTCTTTCATGCCGCTCTGGGCATCGCCTATCCATACGGCAACAGCCGGGTGCTGCCCTTCGAGAAACGATATTTCTCGGGTGGTGCCAACTCTGTCCGAGGATGGGGCGTCAGACGACTGGGTCCGGGCCGGTATCGCGGCACCGACGGCTCCATCGACTTCATCAACCAGACAGGCGACATGCGACTGGACCTGAACCTGGAATACCGCACACACCTGTTCTGGAAACTCAATGGCGCGCTCTTCATCGATGCCGGTAATATATGGACTCTCAGGGAATATGATGAACAGCCAGGTGGACAGTTCCGCTTCGACGAGTTTCACAAGCAGATAGCAGTGGCTTACGGACTGGGCTTCCGTCTCAATTTCGACTATTTCATCCTGCGCTTCGACATGGGCATGAAGGCCGTCAATCCCGCATACGAGACCACGCGCGAGCACTGGCCGCTGTTCCACCCACGCATGAGCCGCGACTTCAATTTCCATTTCGCCGTGGGCATGCCATTCTGATGACGTGAGCACAAAAAACAACTATCCCGCAATGCGCTTCGCACTGCGGGATAGCCTGTATAGGGCCCGTAGTATGTTACTTATATTCCTGGGTGTCCTTGGTGTCGTACGGTTCTATAGAGCCGTCTTCCTTAGACTGACCGTCGATGGTGATGCTCTTCGATTCACCGAAGTATGCCTGAAGCTCAGCCTTGGTAAACTGCTTGTCCTTCAAAGACCATGTGCTGATGTAGTTCTTTTTGGACATCATGTTGCCGTTCTCATCGTATGTGACTACTTTGGAGGTGAGGCGCAGGTCTATCACATATTTTTCCTCTGTCAGTTGGGCATCCTCCTTGAGCTTGCACTGCACGATTGCTACCATCCAACTGGGTATCTTGCCTGTGAAATGGCGGCCATTGGAGGAATAGAGGTCATCATTGTCCTTCACTGTGGAAAGAAGGGTAATCATCGTTGCTCCTGAACCGGAAGACGAGAATTTCATTTCCAACAAGTTCTTTGCCTGGTCGTTGGCGGTCAGGAAGAACTGATAGGTGGTCTTGGCTTCGCCCTCAGCGGGATCGTCGTCGCAAGAAGCGAGTGTAAACATGCCTGCCATGAGAAGCAGTGCCATAAACAGTTTTTTCATAATGCAATAATGTTTGTTGTGGTTAAATAATGAATTGTTATATGTATTATTCTAATATCAGCTCGTACGGTCCCATGGGCGTCTTGCGCTTCAGTATCTCCAACTTGAAGTCCACTCCCGCCACTATGCCATGCTCCCTGAGCACTCCGGTCACGGTATGGCTGGCCAGTACGGGATGGTTGTTCTCCTCGCTCAGGTGACATAGCCATACACGGCGCAGACGCGGGGTGGCACACTCGGCCAGCACCTCGCCGCAGGTGCGGTTCGACATGTGACCAGTGTCGCTCACTATGCGCTCCTTCAACTCTGCCGGGTAGGGGCCGGTCATCAGCTTCTCCAACTCATGGTTGGCTTCTATCACCAGATAGTGGGCATCGCTTATCTGACGGCGTATCTCATCGGTCACACTGCCTACATCGGTCATCAGACAGAACACCACGCCATCGCACTCCACACGGTAGCCCACGCAGTCCTCACTGTCATGGGGCACGTCAAAGGCGGTCACTAAGAAGTCGCCCAGCTTGTATGCCTTGTCCTTCTCTATGCAGTGCACGTCGGCACGGTCTATCTTGTGCCTCACGCAGTGGTTGTTCTCTATGCCGTGGTGCACCAGAGCGGTGGCATATACGGGCACGTGCAGGTCGTGACTCAGACTGCCCACCGATTTCACGTGGTCGGCATGGTCGTGAGTCAGTATGATATGGTGTACACTCTGCAATGACAGCCCGTATGTCGTGAAGTGCTTCTTGAGGGTTCGTATGCCCACACCGGCGTCTATGAGCAGAGCGTCATGCTCTGTACACAGGTAATAGCAGTTGCCACTGCTTCCGCTGCCGAAGGATACGAACTTAAACATCTGTTTTTAGCCTCAAGGTTTTGGTTGGCGATTAAGTAAAATTTGTGCAAAAGTAGCAAAAAAAACAATTATCGCAAAGCAATTGCGAAAAATAACGTACTTTTGCAGCAAACTTTGAATTGTTATGACGCATCATATTTTTCGTGGCTTATGGGTGGCTGCCACCCTTCTGCTCGCACTGTGTTCTTGTGAAACAGGGGTTTTTAGCAGTGCTACTCCCGCCGAGCGGGCTGTAGACAGTTTCGCTACGGCCTATTTCAACTATCAGTTTGCCACTGCTGTCCAGTTTGTCACGCCCGAGTCGGAGAGATGGATTGTCTTCGCGGCCAGCAATGTGCATCAGGATGATGTGGACAGTGTGCGTGTGCAGCCCCAGGCAGCTCACGTAGACTTGGACGAGGTGGTTGCTGGCGAGAATGATACCGTGGGTCATGCCACGGTTACCGTCAGCGACTATTTCCTCATGGACAGCATTGGCCAGGTGAGCCACTACCGCTCGGCAGACACCTACCGCCTGGATATGGCGAAGCGGCACGGCCGGTGGTTGATACACCTGGCAGCACCGCTCCGTCCGGAAAAGGAAGGTTAGCCTGTGATGGCTATTTCTTCTTGAAGGTGGTGTTGTCGTTTACGAAGTCGCTCATCATCCAACTCCATGATGCCGACAGTGTGCGGTCGCTGCCGTATGTGATGGTACAGATGTTGTCGCCGGCATCCAGATTGCTTATATCCATGGCGTCGGCGTCACTTTTGCCATTGGCATACACGCGCAACACATTGCCCGAGGCGCTGGCTGTGATGTTATAGCGCACCATGGTCTGATAGCCGTCTATGTCCATCGATCCGCTATAGTCATCACCGCTTTTCTGCAGTTTCATCTCTATCAGCATTATTATCGGTGTGCCGCCTGCGGTGCTACCCATGTCGGTCTCTGCGGTATAGGTGCCGCTCCAGTCGTATGTGGTCTCGGGCTGTGCCACGGGTTCCACCTTCTCTTCTGTGGTGGCAGCTTCGTCTGTGATGTCAACCTCTGCAGTGGTGGGAGCATACTCCACATCGCTGCTGTCGTTGTTGCCTGTAGCGGCTCGCAGTATGATGAAGAGCAGCAGTGCTCCCAGTAGCACACCCAGTACCGAGGCTATGGTGATGAGCATCTTGCGACGGCTGTCGTCCTCTTCTTCCTCACCTACCTCTACTGTGTATCCCTGGGCTGCCTGACCCGTCGTGACTGCCACGGTGCGGTCGTCATACACGGGTATCACTCTAGTGCTTTCATCGCCATTGTCATTCCTTCCCTCGTTGAGCAATGTCAGAAACTGGTCTATGCTGGCTGTCCTGGCATCGCGATTGAGCACCATCGCCTGACGTATGGCGTTCTGTGTGCCCATGCTCAGGTGGGTGGGCACGGGCAGACCGTTGGTGATGATGTCCGATGGGGTAGGGGGCTTGTGACCTGTCACCAGTGCCAGAAGCGTGGCACCCAGCGAATAGATGTCGGTCTGTGGCGAGAAGGTGGTCAGGTCCTTGGCGTTGTACTGCTCCAGTGGCGCATAGCCCTCGCTTATGCCAACGGGCGTGCTGGTGGTGGCGTTGTCCTCGTCGTCGTAGTGCTTCGATACACCGAAGTCTATCAGCACGGGCTGGTCGTTGTCCTGACGCACCATGATGTTGCCAGGCTTTATGTCGTAGTGGCATATCTTCTGTTTGTGGATATAGTCCAGTGCATCTGCCACGGGGCGTATGTATCTCAGGGCATCGGCTTCGTTCATGGCACCCTGTCGCATACGGTCAAGCAGTGAACCACCCTCTATGTATTCCATCACATAATAGGCACTGCCGTTCTCCTCAAACACATCGAGAATGCTGATGATATTGGGGTGGTGCAGTTTGGATATCATGCGGGCCTCGCGTATGAATTTCTCGCGGTAGTGCTCCACCTCCTTCATGTTGCTCTCGCTCACCACCATCATCGTGCTGCGTGTGGTGTTGCGGTCGCACAGGTTGGATACGAAAAACTCCTTTATGGCCACCGGGCGTCCCAGTCCCCTCTGCTCGGCTTTGTATGTTATGCCATAGCCGCCCTGTCCCAGCGTGGCGAGTATACGGTATTTGCCACCTTGGAGTGTGGCTCCTGCTTGTAGTTGCTGCATATTCGTTATTTAAAAATCTTTCCGGCAAAGATGGTCAGATAGTCGCGCCAGTTGCGCCATATATGACCGCCCTCTGTCTCAACGTATTCGTATGGATAGCCCATCTCGGTGAGGTAGCGGCGCAGTCCGGTGTTCTGATCGTACAGAAAGTCGGTCTTGCCTATGCCTATCCAGTAGAGTTTTGGCTTTGCTGCAAAGAGGGCTGCCAGTTGCTGTTGTATCTCTGTGTCTTTCTTAGCCAGGTCGTAATACGACATGTTCCTGTCACCGCTCATGCTCAAGGCTGCGGAGAAGAGCCCCACATAGTCGAACAGCTGGGGGTAGCGGCGCGATGTGGCATAGGAGTGCCAGCCGCCCATCGACAGTCCGCAGATGGCACGGTGCTGCTTGTCGGCTTTCACCCTGTAGTGGCTTTCCACGTATGCTATGATGTCTGGGAAGCTCTCATCCATAGTGGCTATGGGCTTCTGGTTCACGCTGGCCAGGAACGAGGGCTGATACATGCCGCGCGACCAGGCTCCGGGGGCTGCCTGGCAGTCGGTGTTGCCGTTGGGCATCACCACTATCATGGGCACTGCGCGTCCGCTGGCTATCATGTTGTCCAGTATCTGTGCAGCGCGTCCCAGTGTGGTCCAGGCATCCTCGTCGCCACCGGCTCCGTGCAGCAGGTAGAGCACGGGATAGTCGCCACCTTTGTCGTAGCCAGCAGGGGTGTATATCGTCATGCGGCGTTTCATCTTCAGCGTGGGACTGTCGTACCACACCTTTGCCACATCGCCGTGGGGCACTTCATTCACCTGATACAGTTGTCCTTTGTCGCCTGCTTCTCGGCTCACTATGAAGATGCTGGTCAGTGATGCCACATCGCGGTTCACATACACGTTTGAGGGGTCGAGCATGCTCATGCCGTTCACTATCAGCGAGTAGGAGTAGAGTTCGGGTGCCAGGGGCGCGGTGGTGTAGGTCCACACGTTGCCATTCTGTGTCAGTGCAGTAGTGCCCGGACGCTCCTGAGGTCCCATCGGCGTGTCTATCTTCACTGCGGGCAGGAAGTCGCCCGTCACCTCTACTTTCGTGGCACCGGGAATGGATACATTGAACGTCACTGTTCCGTCGTTGTTCACCACTGGCGACTGCACCTGCGAGCCGCTCCATAATGCCTCCTGTGCCGAGGCGGTGACTATGACCATCAGGGTCAGCAGCCACAAGAATAATCTTTTGCGTATCATGCGTTGTT
>OMSQ01000099.1 GCA_900313805.1 uncultured Prevotella sp.
GTGACCCACACTCCTTCGCTGAACACTACCGACATGATGCTGAAGGGGACAAGCATGGCAAACCAGGTGAGGTTGCCCCAACTGAGCATGGAAGTGACCTGGAATGACTCTATGCAAGCATACTTGGGGATTGGTAGTAGTACGTAGGGCTTGATAAGTTGCGAAGGGGTCTGCTGTGCTATGAAGCGCAACAGGAAATCAATGGTGAGAATGAAGGGGGATATGCCGAACATGAACTCGGTTCCAGTGACTGTATCGCTGTCGTTGACTATCAGTGCGAACATGACGGCAAACAACATCAGGTAGATTATGGTGAGCGCAGCTAGGAAGCCAAGGGCAAACTTTGCCACCTTGTTCTGATTCCACATGGGGCTGCGACGATCCGACAGGCGGATATGACGCCGTAACTGACGGATAAGTTGTATTCGGCTCAGGCCACTCATCAGCGCAGGTCGATTAGTTCGGCGTTAGGATAGTCCTTAGAAGGGAAGGTGAACACACGGTCATCCACGTTTGACGACTTGTAGTTGGAAATGGTGATTGTGCTCCATTGCTTGCCTTCTTTCAAACGCACGTTGGTGGGTATGTAACTCTTGTTGATGGTAATGAACATCTCCTGGATGCTGCGACCGCGGTTGAGGGCAGTGAGGTGTATCTCATATCCGCCGTTGGTCTCTTTCATGCCCAGACGGTAGCCATTCTTGTAGAGGGTAATAAACTTATAGGGGTTCATCTGTGCCTGCTGACTCTCATCGGGATTGCTCACGTTCACTTCCTCGGTTTTCGACATATAGGTCCACTGGGTCTTGCCATCATACCAAATGGCTGCCTTGGGGGTAGTGGCAGTGAATTTATTGCCTTTGATGGTGATTTGGCCGGTAGTGGTGCCAACACCAGGGGTGGTGATGGTAAACTGGGCCGAGGCTCCGCCTTTGTTGCTGAGTACGGCTGAGGTCTGATCGAGTATCTGCTTGGCACGTCCTGCATTCTGGGCGGAAAGGCCAAGTTCAAACACTGACAGCAGTGTTATGAGGAAAAACAGTCTTTTCATAATCGTGATAAAATGGTGGTATAGTTTTAGTTTCATGAATTGTCTCGCATGGAGGCGAAGATGGCCTCGAGTGAGTTCTCATCTTGTATGAGTACCTCGCGGGGTTTGCTGCCTTGAGCGGCACCAACTATGCCTGCTTCTTCCAACTGGTCCATCAGTCGACCAGCACGGTTGTAGCCAATGGATAGCTTTCGCTGTATCATACTGGTGGAGCCCGACTGTGTTGCCACAATGAGACGAGCCGCCTGAACAAATACATTGTCCAGACCGTGCATGTTGCCCCCCTCTATCTCCAGTCCGTCCATTCCGCCGTCTTCCACTGCAGGCTCGGGCAGCTCCATGGGGGCTGTGGGCCCTGACTGGACCTCGATAAACTCAGTTATCTGCTCAACCTCAGGTGTGTCGATAAAGGCGCACTGGACGCGCACCGGCTCATTGCCGTTGAGTATGAGCATGTCACCACGGCCCACCAACTGGTTGGCACCAGGACGATCGAGAATGGTGCGTGAGTCAATCATCGCACTGACCTTGAATGCCATACGGCCGGGGAAGTTGGCCTTGATAGTACCGGTGATAATATTGGTTGTGGGGCGCTGGGTGGCTATCACCATGTGGATACCTACAGCGCGGGCCAACTGGGCGATGCGGGCAATGGGCAGTTCTATCTCCTTGCCGGCGGTCATGATGAGGTCGCCAAACTCATCTATGACGACTACCACATAGGGCATATACTCGTGACCCATGGTAAGGTCGAGTCGGTGGTTGACAAACTTGTTGTTGTATTCTTTGATATTTCTTGCTCCTGCCATCTTGAGCAGGTCGTAGCGGTGGTCCATCAGGGTGCACAGACTCTTTAGCGTGCGCACCACTTTCTTCACATCGGTGATGATGGGTTCGTCGTCGTCATCAACAGCGGCCATAAAATGATTGGCTATGGGCGAATAGACGCTGAACTCCACCTTCTTCGGGTCGATGAGCACGAACTTCAGCTCGTTAGGATGCTTCTTGTAGAGCAGTGAGGTGATGATGGCATTCAGGCCTACCGACTTACCTTGACCAGTGGCACCGGCCACTAGCAGGTGGGGTATCTTTGCCAGGTCTACCATATATACCTCGTTGGTAATAGTCTTACCCAGTGCTATGGGCAATTCCATGGTTGTCTCCTGGAACTTACGGCTATTGAGTATGCTCTCCATTGACACTATCCGGGGCTTGGCATTGGGCACTTCTATACCTATGGTGCCCTTGCCTGGGATGGGGGCTATGATACGGATACCCAGGGCTGCCAGACTGAGGGCTATGTCGTCCTCCAGATTGCGGATGGTGCGGATACGAACACCCTCAGCAGGGGTTATCTCATACAGGGTGATGGTGGGACCCACGGTGGCACGTATCTCACTTATCTGCACACCGAACGAGTTGAGAACTTCTACGATGCGCTTCTTGTTTGCCAACTGCTCTGCCTCGTCGATATAAGGCTTGCCGTCGCTCTCATATTTCTTGAGCAGGCTAAGGGTGGGGTATTTGTAGCGCAGGAAGGGCTCCTTGGGGTTGATGGGAGTGGACAGTATCTCTTCGCGGGTGAGAACTTTGCCTGTGGCTTTCTTCTCGTCCTCACCTACTACGACATCCATTTCTATGTCGTCAGCATCGTCGTCATCGGAAACGGTCTTTTTCTTTCTAGTACGTTTCCCCGCATTGTCAGATGAGTAGGGGTCGTTTACTATAACTCCGTCGTCGGTGAAGTTTACTTCCTGCGGCTCCGGGTCGTCGAAAACCTCCGGGTCATCCTCAACGGTGATAGTGCGACCATCGGCTTTAGCAGCTGCGAGTTGATAGTCCTTGTTGGTGATGGTAAACTTTACCTTGTCAATGAAACGCTTGGGGTTGAGTATGTTGCGTACTACCATCACGGTCTGGGTGCTGACAAATGACAGATAGCCGATGGCGATGATGACAAGCAGGGCCATCAGTCCAGGCGAACCGATGATGTTCTCTATCCATTGTGCACAGTAAAGGCCGTGGTCGCCGCCTGGGTTAAACACGCTGTCGCCAAAAATAGGGGAGAGAAGTTTGGCAAAGGCTATGCTGCACCACAGCATGAGCACCGTGAGACCGAAGAACCATTTCAGTAGGTGTATGTTCTTGTATGTGCCGGTAAGCTTTAAGGAACATATAATAAGAAAAAATGGTATGATGAAGGCCGAGATGCCAAAACAGCGAGAGATGAAGAAATGCGAAGTGTAAGCACCCAAGGAACCACAGATATTCTGGAAACTCTGGGTGGAGTTCTCTACGTCTCCTGGTTTGGGATCAAGTACCAGACTCTGATCAGCAGCTCCTGTGCTAAAATAAGATATGAAGGCCACTATGAGATACAGTGACAATAGCAACAGGAACACTCCAAGCACAAAACGCACTTTCTCCCAGTCAACCTTTATACCTAATGTCTCAAAATACCCTTTATTATCGTTGTTCTTTGTTTTCTTCTTAGCCATATATGTTTTGCGAAATAATCACATGTTTGCGAAAATGTAGTGCAAAAGTAATTGAAAAAAATGAGAACCTCATGGTTTTAGACAACTTTTTACTATTTTTGAATTAATTAGGCTGCATCTCGGAAATAAAAATGAATTAATTCATTTTGTATTTCTCTCAATTTGCACTAACTTTGCATAAGTTAGGCGGCACCTAAACATAAAAAATATGCGAGCATATTTTGTTCTGTCTTCGGTTTGCACTAA
>OMSQ01000008.1 GCA_900313805.1 uncultured Prevotella sp.
CGATGCCTCTATAGGCGACGCACTGGTGCAGATGGGACAGAAAGACCTGCTCATCGACACACAGGGCAACTGGGGCAACATACTCACCGGTTCTCCTGCCGCGGCACCGCGATACATAGAGGCACGACTGTCGAAATTCGCACTCGACGTGGTGTTCAATCCCAAGACCACTGAGTGGCAGCTCTCTTACGACGGGCGCAACAAGGAGCCTATCACGCTGCCCGTGAAATTCCCGCTGCTGCTGGCACAGGGCGTGGAGGGCATAGCCGTGGGACTGTCGTCGAAGATACTGCCACACAACTTCTGCGAGCTGTGCGATGCGGCAGTGAGTTACCTGCGCGACGAACCCTTCCAGCTCTACCCCGACTTCCCCACTGGAGGCAGCATCGACGTGTCGAAATACAACGACGGACAGCGAGGCGGCACACTCAAGGTGAGAGCTAAGATAGAGAAGCTGGACAATAAGACTCTCGTGATACGCGAGATACCCTTCTCCAAAACCTCCGAGACTCTCATCGACAGCATCACCAGAGCCATAGAGAAAGGCAAAATCAAGGCCAGAAAGGTGGAGGACCTCACGGCAGCCAATGTAGAGATACTGGTGCACCTGGCACCCAGCGTGTCGTCAGACAAGACCATCGACGCCCTGTATGCCTTCACCGACTGCGAGGTTAACCTCTCGCCCAACTGCTGCGTGATAAAAGACCAGAAGCCACAGTTCCTCACCGTGAGCGACGTGCTCAGGTTCTCCGTAGACCAGACGCGCAACCTCATACGCCGCGAACTGGAGATACGCCGCGGAGAACTGCTGGAACAACTGCACTTCGCCTCGCTCGAGAAAATCTTCATAGAGGAGCGCATATACAAGGGCAAACCCTTTGAAAACGCACCCACCATGGATGCCGCATGCGAGTATATAGACGAGCGACTCACTCCCTACTACCCGCAGATGATACGCGAGGTGACCAAGGACGACATACTGCGACTGATGGAGATAAAGATGCAGCGCATACTGAAGTTCAACAAGGACCGCGCCGACGAGATCATGGCACGTATCAAGGCCGAGATTGACCAGATAGAACATGACCTGGCACACCTGACCGAGGTGACCATAGACTGGTATGAGAAGGTGAAGGAGAAATACGGGGCTCAGCACCCGCGTCTCACCGAGATAAAGAATTTCGACACCATCATCGCCGCCAAGGTGGTGGAGGCAACCGAGAAACTGTATATCAACCGCAACGACGGCTTCCTGGGCACCGGACTGAAGAAAGACGAGTTTGTGTGCAACTGCTCAGACATCGACGACCTCATCATCTTCTATCGCGACGGCAAGTACAAGGTGATACGCGTGGCGGAGAAGGTGTTTGTGGGCAAGAACGTGATGCATGTGCAGGTGTTTAAGAAGAACGACCAGCGCACCATTTACAACGTGGTGTATCGCGACGGCAAGAAGGGCAGTTACTTCATGAAACGATTCAATGTCACCTCACTCACACGCGACAAGGAGTACGACCTCACGCAGGGCACACCAGGCTCCAGGGTGGTGTACTTCACCGCCAACCCCAACGGCGAGGCAGAGGTGATAAAGGTGACTCTCGACCCCAACCCGAAACTCAAGAAGATTTTCATAGAGAAGGACTTCTCCGAAATCATCATCAAGGGCAGGGCGTCAAAAGGCAACCTGCTGACGAAATACCCTGTGCACCGCATAGGACTGAAGAGTCACGGACATTCTACTCTGGGCGGCAGGAAGGTGTGGTACGACCCCGACGTGAACCGCCTGAATTACGACGACCACGGCACACTGCTGGGAGAATTCAATGAGACCGACTCCATCCTGGTGATACTGCGCAACGGCGAGTTCTACCTCTCTTCGTTCGACACCAACAACCACTACGAAGAGAACATACTGCGCATAGAGAAGTATGATGCAGGCAAGGTGTGGACGGCGGCACTCTACGATGCCGACCAACAGGGGTATCCGTATCTGAAACGCTTCACCATGGATGCCTCGAAGCGCCACCAGAACTTCCTGGGCGACAATCCCGAATCGCAGATGGTGCTGCTCACCGACCAGGTGTTCCCACGACTGCTGGTCACCTTCGGCGGCGACGACGCCGTGAGAGGCTCACAGGAGATAGACGCCGAGCAGTTTATTGCTGTAAAGAGTTTCAAGGCCAAGGGCAAGCGCATCAGCACATGGCAAGTGGAGAGCATAGAAGAACTGGAACCCACCCGCTGGCCCGAGGTGAAAGAGGAGGAACAGGACGAGGTGGACGAAGACGAGAACCTCGACCCCGATGCAGGAAAGAGTCAGCAGCAGGTGATAGACGAGATAAACGGTCAACTAAACCTCTTCACTGACTATGACATGTAGACTCCTCCTGTCCGCCCTGACTCTCGCCCTCTCCGTCGCCGTGCATGCCCAGCAGGAATATGTGCCCGACACGCTGAAGCGCGAGTATACCACACAGACGATGAATGCCTTCGGACTGGGTACGGCGCAGATGCTCGACACCTATCTCAGTCATGAGAAATATTCGGGCATGGAACTGCGCTTCCTCAATCAGACGGAGCGGCGAGATGTGGACAGCCGCTGGTCGCGGATGCTCCACATGCAGGCCACGCTCGACTATGGCTCGTCACGCAGCGACGACGGCAGCATGATGGATGCACTCTTCGACTTTGGCTACGCACGCCACTACTCTTGGAGTTGGATGGCAGACCGGCTGCAACTGCAGGTGGGTGCCATGGGAGAGGCCTACTTAGGCCTTGGCTACTGCCTGCGCAACCAGAACAACCCCGTGCAGATGCACCTGGGCACACACATATCACCATCGGCCATAGTGAGTTGGCGCACACACCTCTGGAGCAGACCACTCAAACTCAGATACCAGGTGGAGATGCCGCTCATAGGCGTGATGTTCGCACCCAACTACGGACAGTCGTACTACGAGATTTTCAATCGTGGCAACTACGACCACAATGTGGTGGTGACACATCCCTTCAATGCCTTCAGTATACGACAGATGGTGTCGGCCGACATGTCGTGGGGCAGACACACCCTGCGCATAGGCTTTAACATGGATATAAGACAGGCAGAGGTGAACCGCATCAAACAGCACAACTACTCCGGCACGGTGATGGTGGGACTGGTGCGCCATTTTCAATTATCAGATATCATAGCAAGATGAAAAGACTATCTGTAATACTCATGACCATGCTGCTCACCCTCAGCTTCTCGGCATGCGTGGACGAGGACGAGTGGAGCGATGACCCACGGGGCAACTTCGAGGCGCTGTGGCAGATATTCGATGAGCACTACTGCTTTTTCGACTATAAGAAACAGGAGTTTGGCGTGGACTGGAACGAGGTGCACCAGCGATATGCACCGATGATAAACAACCAGATGAGTACCGCCCAACTCTTCGAGGTGCTCACACGCATGGTGGGCGAGTTGCGCGACGGACACGTGAACATATCCACTGCCTTCGACTATGGACGCAACTGGACCTGGCACGAGGACTATCCGTCGAACTTCAGCGAGAACGTGCAGCGCGAATATCTGGGCAGCGACTACAAAATCAGCTCCTCTATACGCTACCGCATGCTTGACGACAACGTGGGATATATGTACTACGGCGACTTCACCTCTACACTCGGTGCAGGCAACCTCGACGAGATACTGTCATACCTGGCACCGTGCACAGGACTCATTCTTGACATACGCGACAACACTGGCGGCATGCTCACCATGGCAGAGACCCTGGCTGCACGGTTCACCAATGACAAGGTGCTGGTGGGATATATGCAACACAAGACGGGAGCGGGACACAACGACTTTTCGAAGATGGAAGAGCAATGGCTGAAACCGTCGAAGGGCGTGAGATGGCAGAAACCCGTGGTGGTGCTCACCAACCGCTC
>OMSQ01000211.1 GCA_900313805.1 uncultured Prevotella sp.
CCCTGTGTGTATCAATGGTGGATAGGCATCAGTCCCACCCCTCTTCATCGTTGTTCTCCATAAATCTGCTCATGCCGTTATCCTCCATGTCATTTTCCGATGCGGGGTCGAAGCCGCGCATGTTGTCGTAGGAGGAGGAGCTGGAGGAACTAGAGGCACTAGATGAGCCAGAGGGACTAGAGGAAGGATTGGGTTCCTTTGCTGTCTGCTCAGTTTTCTGGAGAGTGTCTGTTCTCACGACTTCCCTTTTATGTCTTATGCTATAGTCATAATTACGGGGTATAGTGCGGTCTTTTTTCCCGCAGGCCGACATGACGAATAGCGAGATGAGGCAGAGTAGGATAAGATGCTGTTTCATGATTGTCTAGATTTGTCCTAGCAAAGATAATACGGATATGCGAGATATGAGAGTAAATTGATTGTTTTTTTTGGGGGGGAGCCTGGTTACTCTTGAAACCCTTGTGCACTCTGTGACTCGGTGGTGAAAATCATATTCGAAATCTGACGGATGACGGTGACGGGGTGACTGGTGGACGTATCTTTGCAGCGTTATCGATAATAAACGAAGAACGTAAACAAAAAATGACAAGTATGGAAAACAGAATCATCAGCGGTGCCGAACAGTACAAGGGCACCACAGAACCCAACCCCGCCTCACCCCAGTACCTGCACAACCCCGACGGCATAGTGAACGAGACTCAGGGGCGCGATGTAGACCCCGAGATGTATCAGAAGGACATTGACGAGCGCATCACCCGCATCCGTCCCATGGCCACCCCCGTAGACCAGATAGCGCGCTATGCCGCCGTGCAGCACGCCAGCTCCTTCGAGGTGAAATACTACAGCGTGGGCACCCGCCCTGTGAAGACCACCCTCGTGGCAAACGTGGCTGCTTCGGAGACCGCCACCTCCGTAGCTCTGCAAGTGGCCGACCCCGACATGTTCACCCTCGACGACACCATCCGTGTGGTGGGTGTGAAGGGCACTACCAACTACCGCGGCAGCGCCTACGACCCCGATGCCAGCGACACCCCCGACCTGGTGCTGTGCGTGTGCGGCAAGACCTCAGAGGGCCAGCCCATAGTATATGCCGTGAACGGACGCGTGGTGGGCCAGCAGAACATCGGCGTGCCCGCCATACAGCGCGGCACCGTGCTGATAAGGATGGGAAAGAGCTGCGGAGAACTGGACGTGCAGACCGGCCGCTTCAACAACCTGCCCGTGTCGAACATGCAGTACTGCCAGAACTTCATGGCACAGATAGAGCAAAGCACTTTGGACAAGATAGCCAACAAGGAGGTGAACTGGGGCTTCTCAGACATAGAGGAGGACTCCATCTACGACATGCGCCTGGCCATGGAGAACTCGTTCCTCTTCGGCGACATGAACTGCGTGAAGCACACTAGCAAGGACGGCATGGCCCAGTGGTTTACCAAGGGTATCTGGTGGCAGGCCGGCAAGGACCTGGAGGTGGGCGAGCGCGTGGACGATGAGATACGCATCACCGACGCCACACTAGTAGACGTGGCCAAGGACCTGTTCGTGGGTACCGGCATAGGCAACAAGCGCAAGGTGCTGCTCTGCGGCAGCGACTTCCTCGCCGCCTTGAGCAAGCTCGACTCGCAGAAGTTCCGCATGAAGGCCACTGTGGAGGTGTGGAACCTGAAGTTCCGCAGCTGGGAGACCGACTTCGGCGAGATACTCGCCATGCACGACGAGCTGTTCGACCTGAACGGCATGGCCGACTGCGCCTTCGCCCTCGACCCCGAGTTCCTGACGAAGAAGACCCACCTGAGCTGGAGCCGCAACATCCTCGACCTGAAGTCGGCCGGTGTGCGCAATACCGATGCGGTGGTGATACAGGAGATATCATGCCTCTATCTGCGCTATGCCAACGCCCACGCACGACTGAAGTTAACCGCTTAACACCCTGACAATCATGCGAATATACCGTTCCAACACCGTATTGTCGCTCAACGTGCGCACCCCTTCCGGGCAGCGTCACGTCACCTTCACTCCCCAGACCCTGGGCACCAGCATCCTCATGACTGAGGATGCGGTGCTGCAGAGCGCCCTGGAGCGACACCCAGCCTTTAACCGACGTTTTTTCCTCGTTTCCGATGACAGTACCCCTAACCCAAGTGTATGCCGACGTGCGCGTACAGATGAACGCGAGCATAGAGACTCCTCCCCTGCTCTCTTCTGACCACGAGCCGCCCACCGTGCTCAACCGCCTGATACGCGGCGCCCTGCTGACGAGTTGGCGCGAGCTGCTCCTCGCCCGTCCCCAAGATGCCGCCGAC
>OMSQ01000018.1 GCA_900313805.1 uncultured Prevotella sp.
CGGCTGCAAAAATACGAATAAGTAATAAAAATGCAAAGAAAATGGACTGTTTTTTATTAAACATTTGCCGAAGACACAAAAAAAAGACCTCGGTCAGAGTGAGCCGAGGTCTTTGCGTAATTATGTGAAACTTCACAGTTTCGGGGTTGTTTTACTAAACATGATTATAGAGAAAGCATAGAAAAATAATCGTTACTTCATAAACACCCGTTCGGCGGGCAGGGCAGCCAGGGTGTCAACCATGGTGCTGTCGGCCTTGGCCATTGACGGCCCGTCGATGGTGCGTTCTGCCACTGCTACGCCACTGAGGTCGGCACCGGCATCGTGGCGCTGGAAGGCCACCTGTATGGCATTGCCCAGGGTGAGGATGATGGCCACCACGGCAGCAGCCTTGAACAGAGGCTTCAGCCTCTCGGTGAACCGTATGGTGCGAGCCTCTACCTGGGTGGGCTCATCGATGAGTGCCATCATGCGGTCGTCAAACGACTCATCAAGCACCTCATCGTCCAGCGACTCATCGCTGTATGTGAAAAGGTCTTTGTATGGCAACAACTCCACAGGCACATCCTTCTGTGCGAAGAACGTGCGCAGGATACGCTCCTCTTCGAGGGTGGTAGCGCACTGCCAGTAGCGTTCCAAGAGTTGTTCTATGTATTTATAGTCCATAACCTTCTATTTGTTCGTACTTATGCTTTATGGCCTGACGGCCGCGAAAGATGTTTATCTTCACCTGGTCCTCGCTGATGCCCAATATGTCTGCCACCTCCTTGTAGGACTTCCCCTCAAAGTCGCGCAACTGTATGCAACTGCGTTGCTTCTCTGGCAGGGCATTTATGATACGGCGTACCAACCGCAAGCGGTCGTTCTGCATCATCTGCTCGTAGGGATTGACCTCTGCTCCAGCGGGCGCTAACTGCACTTCGTCTATGGATTCGTGCTGAAAGCCTTTCTCGCGCGTCCTGTCCACCGACAGGTTTCTGCATATCTTCAGTCCGTAGGCCTCGATAGAATCGATTCTGTCCCACTCATCCCGTTTGTTCCAGATGCGAATGAGAGTCTCCTGCACTATGTCTTCCGCGTCCTCCCTGCGCTGTGTGATGCGCAGCGCCATCCTGAAAAGAATGTTCTTCAGAGGCAACACGTCGTTGCGGAAACTCACGTTTTTCATCTTTTCTATTATACCTGACGAGTGATTAGGGGGGAATGTTACAGTATTTAACTTTTGTTAACAACCAAAGAGGTATTATTCGCTATACAGCACCTGCACTACAGTTTGTCCCACGGCGCGAAGGGTGTTCTTGTCTATATGGGCCATGTCGTCGTTGACCGTATGCCAGGTGGGACCGAAACTGCTTTCACGACAATTGGGATAGAAGGGTATGATGTCTATGGTGGGTATGCCTGCTATCTCATTGATGGGTCCGTGGTCGTCGGTGATATATCCACCGTTTTGTGCGGGGAAATAGTCCTTGTATCCAGCTGTGCGTGCTGCATTCCACACCTTTTCCACTATGTGTGGTGCGTATTTCTGCGAAGATAGTTCCTGATAGAAGGCGGCACCTTGTCCTCCCACCATATCCAACAGTATGCCGTACTGTATCACATAGCCGTTAGCGGGTCGGTACTGTTGTGCCCAGTACTGTGCCCCCAGCGCCCATGACTTCTCGTTTTCCTGCTGTTTTGCCCATTGTGGTGTGCCCCAGTCCTCGGCATCGAAGCATACGAAGTCCACTCCCACGTTCAGTGTGGTGTCGCTCTGGATGAGTCGTGCCAGTTCCAGCATCACAGCCACTCCCGAAGCGCCGTCGTTGGCTGCCATCACTGGTTTGCGCCAGTTGGTGCTATCTGGGTCGTTGTCGGCCCATGGTCTGCTGTCCCAGTGTGCACATACCAGCACATGCACAGGCTTGTCGGCATGTGCCACAGCTATGATATTGGTGCTGTGCAGCGGCGTGCCGTCGTAACCAGTGAGTGTGGCCTGCTGTGTGGTGATGGTACATCCGAGTCTGGCAAACTCCTCGGCTATCCATTTGCCACAGTCATCATGTGCCTTGCTGTTCATGGTGCGGGGACCGAAGTCGCACTGACGCTGACAGTAGGCATAGGCGGAGTCGGCACTGAACTGCGGACCCACTTCAATGGTGTCGGTCTGGGTGCCGTCGGTGACGGTGGTGGGTTTGTCTTTCTTGCACGCTGTCATCATCAGAGTCATGATTAGTGTCACGAGGAGAGACAGTGAGCAGATATTGTTTCTGGTCATCTTTTGTAAACTTTTGTTTTTGTTATCCTTTACTGTTTTGCACCTGTGCCATCACCCTGAGCCAGTTGCCGCCCCATATCTTCTGTATGTCGCGCTCACTGTATTTGCGCCTGAGCAGATGCAGGGTGAAATTTATGAGTTCTGAACTGTCTGCCAGTCCCCTCACCCCGCCGTCGCCGTCGAAGTCGGTTCCCAGTCCCACATGTTCCACTCCCATTATCTCTATGGCGTGTTCCAGATGTTCCAGTGCATCGAGTATGCTGGTCTCACCCTCCTGACGCAGGAAACCCGGGTAAAGAGTGATGTGCATCACACCGCCCCGCTTGGCCAGTTTGCGCATCTGGTCGTCGCTCAGGTTGCGGGGCACGTTGCACAGGGCCTTGCAGTTGGAGTGGCTGCATACTATGGGTGTGGCACTTATGTCGAGTGCATCGTAGAAGCTTCGCTCGGCAGCATGACTCAGGTCTACCATTATGCCCTGACGGTTCATCTCCTGTATCACCTGTTCGCCAAACTTGCTTACGCCATGATGTGTCTCGCTGCCCTTGGCACTGTCGCAGATGTCGTTGTCGCCGTTGTGGCACAGGGTGATATACACCACGCCTCGCTGCGCGAAATGCTTCACGTTGGCCAGTTTATGGTCGAGTGCCAAACCGTTCTCTATGGCAAACATCACCGACTTGCGGTTCTTGCGCTTGTCCTCAAAGAGTTCGGCTGGAGTGCGGGCTATGCTGATATACCGCCGGTTGTCGTGGATTATTTCTTCTATCTTGTCGAAGATGAGGTTGGCATACTCGAAGGGTGTCTGCACGTCGAAATGCACCTTTTTAGAGAAGGGCTCACCCAACTTAGGCTGTGGCAGGTAGGCGGCCATGATGACCGCATCCTGTCGTCCCTCGGTCATCTTGTGCAGGTCTACGAGTATGCGTGAGTCGCGCTGTTCGAAGTGTATGCCCTGATGGAAGAACATGGGTGTGTCGCAATGCGTATCGAGGGTGAGTATGCGCTGATGCAGTTTCTTGGCCACGTAGAAGTTGTTGGCCTGCTGCACCAGCCAGTCGAAGAGTTTCCTGCCTTCCTCGCCCAACCACTCGGGGTGCCACTGCACGGCGAGCATGGACTTGTGCTCCTGACTCTCCATGGCCTCGATAGTGCCGTCGGGTGCCTTGGCTGTCACCATGAAGTGGCTGCCGGCATCGGTCACTGCCTGATGGTGGAAGGAATTGACATATATACGGTCTGCACCGTAGATGTTGTGCAAGATGGTGCCGGACTGTATGTTCACGCTGTGTGAGAACATGCCTCTGTCGCCGTCCTGACTGTGCTTGATGAGCGGTGTCTGCGGTTCGCTGTCGGCAGACTTGCGGTTGCGTTTCCTCTCCTCTTCAGTGACGACGCTTGCTGTTGCCTTACGTGCCGTCTCTATGTCCTGACACACCTTGCCCTGCAGTGCCACAGCCAGGGTCTGCATGCCGCGGCAGATGCCCAGTATGGGTATCTGACGGTGATAGGCCAGTCTGGTGATCAGCAGTTCGGGCAGGTCGCGCTCATCGTTTATGCCATGCAACTGCGGCAGTGGCTCCTCGCCGCTCCAGAGGGGGTTGAGGTCGCCGCCACCGGTCAGCAACAGGCCGTCGATATGTTCCAGCGTGTTGATGATTGCCTCCTTGCTTGCCACGGGAGGAATGATGATGGGTGTGCCCCCGGCTGCCACCACCTGCTGATAGTATCTGTCGCGCAGGCAGGCATCGCCGTTACTGTAGTTGGCTGTTATGCCTATTATCGGCTGATGGGCAGCAGCGGGATATGACTGGTGTATATTGTCAATATGCTGTTGCAGGTTGAATTTGCTCATTACTGTTTATCGTTGAGTGTTTCCACACTTATTTCTCTTTTTATGCTTTGTTCCAGAGATATCAGTGTCTCTGTGGCCACCACGCCAGGTATGCTCTGCAACTGGTTGTTGAGCAGGTCCATGAGTTGCTCATTGTCCTTCGCGTAGAGTTTCACCATCATAGTATATGGTCCGGTGGTGAAGTGACATTCCACCACTTCCGGTATGTGTTGCAGTCTGTCTACCACAGCTCGATACATGCTGCCCCTCTCCAGGTTGATGCCCACGTATGTGCATGTGGAGTATCCCAGACTTTTGGGGTTTACATCGAAGCCGCTGCCAGTGATCACACCGTCTTCGATGAGATGTTGCACGCGTTGATGTATCGCTGCTCTTGACACGTTGCACTGTGCTGCCACATCTTTGAAGGGGATGCGTGCATTCTTAGACAGTATGCCCAGGATTTTCTTGTCCAGTAAGTCGATTTTTTCCATATACTTAGATGTTGTTGTGATTAGTCATATTTCGTGGCAATCTCTTATGATGATTGACATTTTGAAAGCAAATGTACGTCAAAAAAATATTTTGTGCAACATTTTTGTGTACAAATCACAAAAATATTGCACAAAACAGTACAAAATGCAGTCACGGGTGCAAAAAAGTCACAACCTTTGTGCCGCGTCTGTAGTTTTATTTTGCTTTCACCTCTACCACCTCCACGGTGAAGATGAGTGTGGAATAGGCGGGTATCTTATCGCCCATGGCACGTTCGCCGTAAGCCAGGTTCTGTGGTATGAACAGTTCCCATGTGCTGCCTGCCGGCATCATGGTGAGCGCTTCGGTCCATCCCTTTATCACCTGACTGGGCTTAAAGGTGGCTGTATCGGGCTTGCGATTGTAGGAACTGTCAAAGACGGTGCCGTCTATCAGTCGTCCCTCGTATCTCACCACCACCTCGTCATCGGCCTTTGCAACAGGACCGTTGCCCTGCTTGATGATACGATACTGCAGTCCGCTGGCGGTTGTCTGCACTCCCTTTTTCTTGGCGTTAGCTGCCAGGAAGTCGGTTCCCACCTTCTTCACGGCATCACTCTGCTGGGTGCGTGCCTGCTTCAGTTGAGCCTGGGCTGCCGAGTCAGTCATCACACTATTGTCGTGGCGGAGGGCTGCTATGAACCCGCGGTTGAAGGCATCGGCATGCAGCGAGTCAACCAGTCCGCTGAGCTCTTTGCGTGCTCCCGGCATCACTCGCTCCTGCATCATGTGTGCCACCTGCACACCGGCGGCACGGGCGCGAAGGCGTGCATCGCTGGTGTTGGCCATCGCCTCTGCGTAACCGCTCAGGAAGTCGTCCATCATGCTTTCGTCCACACCGTAGTTCTGCCTGAGGAAGGGCAGCAGGCCGTTGGTAGACACCATGCCCTGTGCATAACTGAGACTGTCGGCTCTGAGGCTGTCGTTCTTCTGTGCGAGTTCTACCTCAGCCTTTCCCTTTTTCTTGCCTTTCTTGGTCTGCGCCATTGAGGGGCAGAAAGCGGCACTCGCCACGATGACGAGTGCCGTAAGTATGATTTTCTTCATATCCAATGGTTATTTCTTCTCTATGCTGACCAGTTCGAGCTTGAAGATGAGAGCAGAGAAGGGCTTTATGGCCTGACCCATTGCCCTGCTGCCGTAAGCCAGGTTCTGAGGTATGTAAACCTCCCATGTAGAACCTACAGGCATCTTGAGGAGAGCCTCCTTGAAACCAGCTATCACGTTGTTGCCACGCAGGTTGAAGGTCATGGCCTGTCCGCGCTGGTAAGAGCTGTCGAAGACTGAGTCGTTGATGAGCTTGCCCTCGTAGTTCACCTTCACCATGCTAGTGTCGGTGGGCAGATCACCCTTGCCTTCTGTCAGCACCTTGTACTGCAGTCCTGAAGGCAGGGTCTTCACGCCTTCTTTCTTGGCGTTGTCGGCCATGAACTTCTCTCCAGCCTTGAGGTTGTCGCCGTATTTCTTCTCCATCACGCGTGCGTTGATACGCTGGGCTGTGGCGTCAATAAGGGCCATGGCCTGCTTTGCGCTCATTATAGAAGTGTCGTTGCTGACAGATGCGCGCATACCTGCAATCAGGTTATTCTGCGACACGTGCATGGTGGAGTCGCCACCAAAGATAGACTGGTTGATGCCTTCTGCCATCTGACGTCCTATCTTCTGTCCTTCCATATAGGCTATCATCTTCTTGTCGCCGGCAGCCTTTGCACCCTCCTCAAAGCCCCTGAGGAAATCATCCACGTAGGTGGTGTCAAGGCCCTGGGCCATGAGATACTGTTTCATCTGACTGCCGTTTGCCACACCTATCATGTAACTCAGTGAGTCAACGTCGTCATTCAGGCTGGCTTTTGAAGATTTGTCGCAAGAAACGAATGCGGTGGCCGACAGTGTGACGGCTACTGCCAATAAAATCTTTTTCATCTTTCTTTGTCTGTTTATTTAGATTTACATTACTTCAATGAGTTCCACATCGAATATGAGAGCTGCGAAGGGAGGTATGGAGGCTCCTGCACCACGTTCGCCATATCCCAGTCTATAGGGAATGAAGAAGCGGTATTTAGCACCCTCCTGCATCAGCTGCAGACCCTCGGTCCATCCGGTAATCACCTGGTCGAGCGGGAACACTGCGGGCTCGCCTCTCTGTACGCTGCTGTCAAACACAGTGCCATCGATGAGGAAGCCTTCGTAGTGACAGCGCACCTGGTCGGTAGCCTTCGGCTTCTTGCCGTTGCCTTCGCGCAGCACTTTGTACTGCAGTCCTGAGGGCAGGGTCACCACACCGTCCTTCTTGCCGTTTTCGGCCAGATACTGTTCTCCCGCCACCTTATGCTGCTTGCCCTGCTGGGCACGCTCGGCATTCATCTTCTCCTCCTTCTTTTGGAAATAGGCCTGTACTATACCCTGTGCATCGCGGTGCGACACCTTCAGTTCATTGCCGTTGAGCACATCCTTTATGGCTGCTGCAAACTCATCCACGTTAATATCGTTGGCACCCATCTGTGCCAGTTGTTGGCCTATACCCAGACCAAGAGCATAACTAACTTTCTTCATTTTTTTAATAATTTGGGCGCAAAGGTAATAAAATATTTTCTTATACCTATCTAATAATTATCTTTAACATAAAAATAACATATCTTTTACAAAGATTGCACTATCTTTACTAACGTGAATATAGGCGGCGGTTCGGAAGAAAAAATAAATATATTTATTTTGTTCTTCTCTCACCTTGCACTATCTTTCAATAACATAGGCGGCGGTTCGGAAGAAAAAATAAATAATTTATTTTGTTCTTCTCTCACCTTGCACTATCTTTGCTAACGTAAATAATAATATGCTGACAGATATGAAAAAAATTGTTGTACTGACTGGTGCCGGCATGTCGGTGGAGAGTGGACTGAAAACTTTCCGCGATGCTGATGGATTGTGGGAGAACTATCCTGTGCAGCGTGTGGCTACTCATGAAGCATGGGAGCGCGACCCGGAGTATGTGAACGCTTTTTACAATATGCTTCGCCACAAAGAGGGGGTGAAACCCTGTCTGGGGCATCTGCTGGTGGCAGCTTTGGAAAAGAAATACGAGGTGACGGTGGTGACACAGAATGTGGACGACCTGCACGAACGCGCCGGCAGCACCCATGTGGTGCACCTGCATGGTGAACTGATGAAGGCCTGCTCCAGTCGTGACCCCTACGACGAGCGCTACATAGAGCAACTCGGTCCGGAACGCCTGGACATACTGCCAGGAGAGAAAGCGGGCGACGGCTCTCTGCTGCGACCCTATATCGTGTTCTTCAATGAGAGCGTACCCAAGATAAGCGAAGCAGCCATGGAGATGAGCACTGCCGACATCGTGATAGTGATTGGCACCTCGTTGGTGGTGTACCCCGCCGCTGGACTGCTGCACTACGCACCACCACAGGCACCGATATACCTCATCGACCCCAACCCTGTGAACGTGGGCAGAATAGACCGCTTACAGCATATCATGAAGGGGGCTTCGGAAGGTATGCGGCAACTCACCGGCATCCTCATGCCCGAGGAGTAAACACAACTGGCACCCGTCAGGCATTGCGCTGACGGGTGTTCATACGTGCCTCTACCACATTCACCACATAGTCGCCCAGTCGCTCACACTCACTTACTATGTCCATATACATGGTGCCAATAAAGTAAGTGTACTTATGCTCATTGACATCATTGATGTTCTGGCTGCGCAACTGGTTGCGGTAGTTGTTTATCTCGTTTTCCAAATTAAACGAGCGGTTGATATCGTATCTGTCTCTTCTGCCATAAAGCATATTGTTCATCTGCGAGAGGGCATCGTCGGCCAATGCCATCATCTGATGTAAATGACTGTGCTGCTCAGCGGTGAAGTCCTCCCTGCTACGCATGCGGCGGTTGAGTGTGCGGGCTATGTTGTAGCATGCGTCGCCGATGCTCTCCAGTTCACTTATCTCGCGCAACATGGCCCTGATTGTCGCCTTCGTATCATCGCTCAGGTGTCCGTTGCTCACATTATCCAGATATTTGGCTATCTCTATCTCCATGTTATCCGAAATGCCCTCATATTTCTCTATGCGTGAGAAGAGTTTGGCAAACTTGTCGTTGTCTTTCTCTTCCACCAGCTCCTGCACCATGCCGAACATACGTTGTGTGCGCTCGGCAAACAGCCTTATCTCCTTCTGAGCCTCAAGCACAGAGAGTTCGGGCGTCTTCATCAGTCCACCTGTGATGAAATGCAGTCGGGCGTCCTCGTCTTCTTCCTGTCCGTGTGATTTTATCACCTTGCACACGAAACGCTCTATCTGTGGTACAAACCATATCAGCAGCAGCGTGTTGCTCACATTGAATGCCGAGTGGAAGGCTGCCAGCACCATAGACGCCTTGACTGCGAAGCCAGGTGCCGAGGCAGGCATGTCACGGTCGAAACCAACTATCTGACACACGAGTGAAAAGAACGGTTGCAGCAGTATGAGCACCCATATCACACCCAGGACGTTGATGCTGAGGTGGGCGAAAGCGGCTCGGCGAGCCTGCGTGTTGGCACCCATGGCCACTATGTTGGAAGTGATAGTGGTTCCGATGTTCTCGCCCAACACCAGCATTATACCCTGGTCTATATGCAACACGCCCATGCTACAGAGGGTCATGGTGATGGCCATTATGGCAGCCGACGACTGCACACAGAGCGTGAGCACGGTACCTATGACGAGAAAGAAGAAACTATTCCAGATGTTGTCATCGTTGAAATTCTCGAAAAAAGCACTTATGGCACCCGAAGTGTCGTTCATCACCATGTCCTGACCTGTAGCCTTGAGTGTGCCCAGACCCAGAAAGAGAAACGCCACACCGAAAAGGAAGTCGCCAAGCATACGATGCTTCTTCATGTATATGAGTATGATACCCAGGAAGAAAGCAGGATACACAAAGTCGGTGATGTTGAACGAGAAAACCAGACTCATGATCCATGCCGTGACCGTGGTGCCGATATGAGCACCCATTATCACCGATATGGCCTGTATGAGGGTGAGCAGACCGGCATTGACAAACGATACGGTCATGAGGGTGGTAGCAGTAGACGACTGCACGGCGGCTGTTACAAACATGCCTGTGAGCACACCGGTAAAGCGGTTACTAGTCATGGCACCCAACACATGACGCAGCTGCGGGCCGGCCATCTTCTGCAGACTGTCGCTCATCGACTTCATACCGAACATGAGCAAAGCCAGAGAACCAATAAGTTTAAAAACAACCCAAATAGACATAAAAAATATTTTTTGGATGTTGATGAAAAATATGGAAAATTCTTATTACCTTTACGCAGTTTTAACTAAAATGCTCAATACCATGGAAGATATGATACAAATCCGCTGCAAAAATAATAAAAAAACAGCACAATTTCCAATTGGAATTACACTTTCAGATATTTTTCTGGGATTTGGTTTACACACCGATTATCCCTTGGTGGGTGCCAAGGTGAACAATAAGGTGGTGGGACTGGACTTTCAGGTATATCGCAACAAGGACGTGGAATTTTTGGATATGTCATCGCCAGCCGGCAACAGAGCCTATACACGAACACTCTTTTTCATTCTCTGCAAGGCAGTGCACGACCTCTATCCACACGGCAGCGTTGTGATAGACATCCCTGTGAGCAACGGGTACTACTGCGACATGCATATAGGACATGCCGTGACCGACGACGATGTGAAAAAACTGAAGGACCGCATGACAGAGATAATAGCCAAGGCTCTGCCCATACGCCGCTGTGAGTGCACGACTACCGAGGCCTTACAGATTTTCGAGAAAAGGGGTACCAGCAGCAAGGTGAAACTGCTGCGTACTTCGGGCAGACTGTACACCACCTACCATGACCTGGACGGCTATGCCGACTACTATTACGGTGCCCTGCTGCCCAGCACAGACCGCATCTATCTGTTTGACATAGAGCGATACTTCGACGGACTGCTTCTGCGCATCCCCACCACCGACGACCCCACTCAGCTGGGAGCCCTGGTCAGACAAGACAAGATGTTTGCCATCTTCCAGGAGCACCACCGCTGGCAAAACATTGTGGGAGTAAGCACGGTAGGCGACTTCAATGAAGCGGTGTCAAAGGGGTATGCCACAGAGATGATAACCATCTCCGAGGCCCTGCAAGAGAAGAAGATAGCCAAGATAGCCGAACAAATAGCCGCAAAAGAGGGAGTTAGGATGGTACTCATAGCAGGTCCCTCTTCCAGTGGAAAGACCACCACATGCAAACGACTGGCCGTGCAACTGCTGTGCAATGGTCTCCGACCTATCATGATATCTCTTGACGACTATTTCCTGGACCGTGACAAGACTCCGCGCGACCATACTGGCGACTATGACTTCGAGAGCCTTTATGCCCTCAACATACCGCTGCTCAACGAACACCTACAAGCGCTGTTCCGCGGCGAGGAGGTACAGATGCCCAAGTACAACTTCCAAAGTGGAAAGAGCGAGAAAGGCAAACGCCTACGACTGGGCGAAAACGAAATCTTGGTCATAGAAGGCATACACGCACTCAACCCAGAACTCACCGCCCAGATTCCCGACGAACAGAAGTACAGGGTGTATGCCTCGGCTCTGACCACCATACTGCTCGACAACCATAACTACATACCAACCACCGACAACAGACTGCTTCGTCGCATCATACGAGATTACAAATATCGCGGTGTGAGCGCCGAGGAGACCATACGCCGATGGCCATCTGTAAGGGCGGGAGAGAAGAAATGGATATTCCCTTACCAGGAGAATGCCGATGTGATGTTTAATACCGCCATGATATACGAGTTGGCAGTGATACGCCAGCAGGCAGAGCCGCTGCTGGAACAGGTGCCAGAGTGCGCAGATGAGTACAGCGAGGCATACAGACTGAAGAAATTCCTCCGCTATATTCATACGGTGCCATACCATAAACTGCCACCGACATCACTCTTGCGAGAGTTTCTCGGCGGCAGCTCATTTAAGTATTGATTGTTTCCGGAGAATCCGGATATCCCGGTTTTTCCAGGGTTTCCGGGTTCTTCGTGATTTTCCGTGGGGGGGGTTATTTCACCTCCCAGATGTCGTTGGTTTCCAGCAGTTCTGCGAAGTTGTGATACTTCTTCTTGCTGCTCACCTCTGCTATCTGTTCATGAACAGCGGCATCGTAGGTGGGGGCTTCCACATCGCGTATCACGCCCAGAGCCACGGGCATGCCATCGTCATTGCCCATCATGGCCAGTTTCAGTTGCAGTGTGTTGTCCTCGCTGTGGGCATCGTGCACGAGGATGTCGTCTATAGTGACACCATTCTCGCCTATGCGCACCACTTTCAGGCCGAAACCTTCCTGTACCAGACCGAACTCATCGTTTTCGCCGAACACAAGGGGCATGCCGTGCTTTACATAAATAGCATTTTTCTTGCGTCCCTCCTTGTTGTACACTGCATCGTGCGTGCCATTATTGAATATCACACAGTTTTGCAGTATCTCACACACTGCAGCACCCTTATGGTTGTATGCTGCCTTGAGTATATCCACTGTGCCGGGGGCATCAGTGGCAACGGCTCTGGCGAAGAAGCGTCCACGCGCGCCGAAGCACAGCTCTGCCGGGCGGAACGGGTCTTCCACCGTGCCGTAAGGACTTGACTTCGATACGAAGCCGCGGGGACTGGTGGGCGAATACTGACCCTTGGTCAGACCGTATATGCGGTTGTTGAGCAGAATCATGTTTATATCGATGTTTCTGCGCATAGCATGTATGAAGTGGTTGCCGCCGATGGCCAGTCCGTCGCCATCGCCGCTCACCTGCCACACGGTGAGCGCGGGGTTGGCCACCTTGGCACCAGTGGCTATGGCTGCAGCTCTGCCATGTATGGTCTGCATGGCATACGTGTTAACATAATAAGGCAGTCGGCTGCTGCATCCTATACCCGAGATGACAGCCATCTCATGCGGAGCCACACCCACTTCGGCCATGGCTTTGTGCAGGGCGGCCAGGAAGAAATGGTCGCCACATCCCGGACACCAGCGAGGTTGTCCCTTCTTATAATCTTGTGCTGTGTAACTCATGCTCATATCAACTTTTCAAATGCTTCTACCAATTTGCTCACTACGAAGGGCTGTCCCTTCACTTCATTGTATTGTGCCGGTACAAAGCCGTCGACCTTCATGCGGAGGAATGCGGCCAACTGTCCCAGGTTTTGCTCTGCCACCACCACTTTTTTGTAACGCATCAGCACCTCTGCCGTGTTGGCGGGCAGCGGGTTGATGAAAGAGAAGTGTGCGTGTGCCACCTTCTTGCCTTGCTGTCTGAGTTCCTCCATGGCCGAGTGCAGGTGTCCGTAGGTGCCGCCAAAGCCTACTATCAGCAGGTCGGCATCATCCACATCACCGCTCACTTCCAAGTCGGGCACAGGTATGCGGTTCACCTTTTCAGCTCTCAACCGGCACATCAGGTCGTGGTTGTCGGGGTCGGTGCTTATGGCTCCCGTGCGTCCGTCTTTCTCCAGTCCGCCGAGTATGTGTGTGTAGCCCTCCTGACCAGGTATGGCCCAGTAGCGCACCAGTGTGTCCTCATCGCGCTCGTACGGGGTGTACTTCCCCTTCTGAGCCTCGGTGACATAGTGGGGCTCGATGGCAGGCAGACTGTCCATGGTGGGCAGTTTCCATGCTCCACTGCCGTTGGCCACGAAGGCATCGGTGAGCAGCACCACGGGAGTGAGATGCTCCAGCGCCATCTTACATGCTGCGTAGGCGGCATCGAAGCACTGTGTGGGACTGGTGGCTGCAATCACGGGCATGGGTGACTCGCCATTGCGTCCGAAGAGCACCTGCAACAGGTCGGTCTGCTCGCTCTTAGTAGGCAGACCGGTAGAAGGACCGCCGCGCTGCACATCAATAACGACTAGAGGCAGTTCATCTATCACTGCCAGGTTCATGGCTTCTGATTTCAGACAGATGCCTGGGCCTGAGGTAGAGGTGGCAGCCAGAGCACCGGCAAATGAGGCGCCTATGGCTGAGGCACATCCTGAAACCTCATCCTCACACTGCACTGTCATTACACCACACGACTTGTGCTTGGACAACTCATGCAGTATGTCGGTGGCAGGAGTGATGGGATAAGAGCCGAGGAAGAGTTTCAGTCCAGCCTTCTCGGCGGCAGCCATCAGTCCGTATGCTGTGGCTTTGTTGCCGGTGATATCCATATATCTTCCTGGCACCTTCACCTTCGACTCTATACGATAGGTAGATGGTACCGAGGCATGTACGTTATGACCGTAGTCGTAACCGGCCTGCACCACGAGTATATTGTTCTCGGCGATAGCAGGTTTCTTGGCAAATTTCTCTCTCAGGAAGTTTGCCACCAGGTTCAGGTCGCGGTTAAACAACCAGCACACCAGTCCGAGTGCAAACATGTTGCGGCATTTCAGCACGCTCTTGTTGTTCATTCCGCTGTCTTTCAGACAGTCCTTCACCATCTGGGTGATAGGACACTGCACCACCCTGTCGCCGTCGATGCCCATCTCTGCGAGATAGTCGTCGGTGGCAAACTGTGCCTTGCGCAGGTCGGAGGGTGCGAAACTGTCGGTATCGATTATGATGGTGGCCTGTGGCTTGGCATAGCGGTATTGTGTCTTGAGCGCAGCAGCGTTCATTGCCACGAGCACGTCACAGAGATCACCAGGGGTGTAAACCTGTCCTTCTCCTATATGAACCTGAAAACCACTCACACCCGTGAGAGAGCCTTGCGGGGCCCTGATGTCTGCGGGGTAGTCGGGAAAGGTAGAGATACCATTGCCCACCGATGCTGATACGGTGGAGAAGATGTTGCCGGCCAACTGCATGCCGTCTCCAGAATCGCCAGAGAACCGCACTACCACTTGGTCGAGCTCTTTCACTTCCATTGCTTCTGCCATAATACTTATTTGCTTATTGTAGGATTATAATATTTCTCTATAAGAAAGATTGACAATAAGTGGGTAACTTTGTGAAACCACTTGTGTTTCCTTATTTTAGGGCTGCAAAGTTCTAAAATATTATTGAAATTACAAAATGTTTTGGGATAAAAATACAAAAATCAACAAAAACAAAGATTTTTATGCATATATATTGCATTTTGAGCGAATAATCAGTGTTTTTTTATACAAACTGCTGTTTTTTTAAGGAAAAACCTAGTTTCAATATGTAAGCAGATGTCAGGCATGTGTCATTCACAATGCCGGACATCTGTTGTAGCGCTAAATGGCCTGTTCTTACTTCACCTTGGCAGTGATGGGACTGCGCACTCCAGCCATACCCACCACGTATGCCTTGGCACTGCCGAAGTTAAGGTTCAGGTCTATGCGTATGGGCACATGGTTGGCATCGTCGGTCACATAGAAGGTGGCTATCTCCTTCCATTTCTTCTTGCGCTTGAAGTACTCGGAATAGGTGAGTGCCAAACAGCGGTATGTCACCCCGTTGTCGCCCTTTATATTTTCTTTTCCTTCATATTTCAAGTGCGCATCAGCCAGTCCGTCGCCGTCGGCGATAGGCAGTTTCAGTGTCCATCCCGGTTTCCAATTGCTGTTGTCGAAGCTACGGGCCCTCACGAATAGATTGAGCATGTCGAGCACGCAGAGTGCACTGCTTTCTGTCTTCCAAACCCCGGGTTTATCGTCTTTTTTGCGAAACATGCGCAGGTTGCACTTCCCACCGCTGTAGTCGTAGAACACTTCGTCCACCCGGTATCCTTTGCCCTCACGTGCTCCTTTGCGGAAATACAGTGGAGCCAGTTGGGTGGTGGTATAGCTGAGCAATGTGTCGCGCATCACGAAGAAGCCATCGAGTTTGCCGTTGCCTCGTGTGATGAGACTGCTCTTGAACACGTTTTTACCATTCCAGTAGGTCTGCACGGTAGACAGCGATGCTGTGCCTACCTTCACCCATACAAACTTCCAGTTATAATATAGATTGTATGTCAGCACCTCTCCTGATTTGAAAGCAGTGTTTTCCAGTGTGCATTGTGCATGACTGCTCAACGCGGTTATTGTGAGCAGCATAATGATTAGTTTTCTCAAGTGTTTCATTGTTGTAGTTGTTTTTGTATGTATGGAATGCCAAGTTTTCTAGCACGTTCGGCATTGCGTTGTTTCAGTTTCTTCTGTCCGTCGACCTTTTGTTTGGTAATGGCTGCTGGTTTTATCTGTTTCACGTCAACTTGCCGTGGATCCCACGTCTTTGTCCACTGCCATTTTGCCTTGAGTTCCAGTTTCTCTGGGTAGTAACACATCGGGTCGGCCTGCAGGTCCATGGCATAGTTGCCGGTATCCCACCTTCCGTTGCCATTTTGGTCATAATAGGCTCTCAGGTAATAAGTGCCGGGAGCCACATAGAGGAAATGTGCCTCACCGTTGGTGGTGACGACCTCTGCCACGGGTTTGTCTTGCCCGCTGACCATCTGCACCACCCACTGCTGCTGCTCGCATCCTTGCAGTCGTATGCTCACGGTGGTATAGTCGTTATCGGTTTTCACCTTCATGCCCTTTTTCTGTTTTATGTTCACATGGCCGTAGACATCCTCTATGGCAGCACTGTCTATTTCCAGACTGTATTCATGTCCTTCACTCCATCCCTTGCCGTCGATACCAACGTATGTCAGTTGGTAGTACCTCTGCACCTTGCCTGCATTCGACACTATAGTGCTGTCCATGGGTTGCAGCGTGATGTTTCGCTCGGTCCAGGTAGAGTCCTCCTTCTCATACAGACGTATGCCAGATGTGTCGATTCGTGACGGAGGATAGGGAAACTCCATGGTAATTATAGTGTTGGGCACCACGGCAGTAGGGATAATGGTCTTTATGTCAAGTGGAGTGTCAGGCAGTTTCTCTTCGTAGGGCTGTCCACGTTTTTTCCTGCGCTCCTGTTGTTTCTTCCATTTCTCGTATGTCTTTTGCTGTTCCTTCATTCGTCTCTCATACGGCATCTTTGCCAGCATGTCCAGGGTATCGGTTCGCCACACCAGTTGTTCCAGCGAGTCGGTAATCTCATAGCGCATTTCCATGCGCAGGGTGTCCTGGTTTACCAGCGTGGTGTCTGTTATCCAGTAAGTCAGAGTGTCGTGACGGGCATTCGTCTCCAGCCACAACTTCGTATCGTCGAAGTTGAGGCCGCGTATCACGGGCAGGTTTTCGCTGCCATAACTGAAATAGAAAGCCATGCGGTCGGGTTCCTGCCGTTCACTCTTCACCAGATAGCGAGTGGTTTGCAGTTCGGTAAATGCCCTGAGCACTATGTCGTCTGGCAGGAAATGAGTATATCCTGTCTGACTGATGTTTGAGATATGGAGCGAGTCGGTCCAGATGGTATCTTGCTTGATATCTGGTTTGCACGTCGGTACCACGGTATCGTGATTGAAGGCTATCTTCTCACTCTTCTGAGTGAACATGTAGTTGCCATCGGCATCTTGCAGTGCGAAAACGCGGTAGGCACCTTCCTTCACACCTTTTATCACGAAGTGCCCCCGGCTATCGGTGCGCGAAACCCTCAGCATGGGTTGCGTCAGAAACACACTGTCGGCCATGTTGTCGTATAGTCCCACGAGTATGCCTTTTACAGGTTCTGCGTTTTCTGCCTCCACCACATATCCAGCCACCTCCATGGTGTCGATTTCTGTGCCGGTAGAGAAGCTGTAGGTATAGTTACCCAGCGGATTGCCCTCGTTATTGTCGGTGATGGCATCGGAGAAATCTATTGTATAAGTGGTATTGGGTTTGAGACTGTCCACAAGTTCCACGATGATTTTTTTGCCCGAAGCCTTTATCTCCGGCACCTCCATCTGCGGGGGCGACACCACCACCTTCTCCGAGGTGTTTTCCACCTTTATATATTCGTCGAAGAGAATGGTGATTTTCTTGCTGTTAGCCTCTGTTGAACCGTCCATGGGCGACGAAGCCATGACCCGTGGTGGAGTTTCGTCAAACCACCCACCGTCAGGTTTACCCATTTTTGCGCATCCCACTACGGTGATGAGCAGCAAAAAGGCAGCCAGTGATATCAGGCTTTTTCTCATAGGCTGGTATCAGTTTTCTGGTTCATCTCCAAGAGTTCGTCTATTATTTTCCTGTCATTGCCCAGTCTTGGCACCTTGTGCTGTCCGCCAAGTTTTCCTTTTTTCTTCAGCCAGTCGTTGAACAGTCCTTTTCTGGCCACCACCACTTCCAGCTGTTGCAGTGTGATGTCCTTGAATCGTTTGGCTTCGTAGTCGCTGTTGATGTTTTGCAACTTCATGTCGAGAGCTTTGACAAACTCATCCATGTCCTGTGGCATGCGTGAGAATTCTATCAGCCACTGATGGCGGCATTTTGCGTTGCCGTCCATGAACACGGGTGCAGCAGTATATTCGCTCACCTCGGCTCCAGTTGTCTTGCAGGCGTATGCCAGACCTTGTTCGGCATTGTCCACCACAAGTTCCTCACCGAAGGCATTGATGAAGTGTTTGGTTCTGCCAGTGATCACAAATTTATACGGGTCGGTTTGGGTGAAGCGTACTGTATCTCCCAGAATATACCTCCACAGTCCACATGTAGTACTTATCACCATGGCGTAGTTTACTCCAGTTTTCACGCCGGCGAGAGGCACCACAGTGGGGTTGTCGGTGCCGAATTCATCCATGGGAATGAACTCATAGAACACACCGTAGTCTATCATCAGCATCATGGCCGGGTCGCTCAGGTCGCTCTGCACGCCGAAGAAACCTTCGCTGGCATTGTATGTCTCCATATAGTGCATGCGGTCGCTGGTGATGAGTTCCTTGTATTGCGGACGGTAGGGTGTGAAGGCCACGCCCCCATGAAAGAACACCTCTATGTTCGGCCACACCTCCTCTAAGTGCACCTTGCCCGACAGTTCCATAACTCTGGTAAGAACAGACAGCATCCACGACGGCACACCCGACAGGTTGGTTATGTTTTTGTTGAGCGTCTCCCTGGCTATGCGTTCGCGCTTCACCTCGAAGTCGCTCAGCAGTGCCGTACTTTTCTTCGGCACTCGTATGAGATTCACCAGCGGGTTGATATTTTCTATGAGTATGGCACTGAGGTCGCCCACCAGACTGTCGCTCACGTTGTAGTTGGGTGCATGACTGCCGCCGAGAATCAGTCCCTTGCCGTCAAACATGCGGCTCTTGGGATTGTTTTTCAAGTACAAGGCCACGCTGTCCACCCCGCCGGCATAGTGCAGGTCATGCAGACCGGCCGGACTCACAGGTATGAACTTGCTCTTGTCGTTGGTGGTGCCCGACGACTTGGCATACCATCTCACCTGTCCTGGCCACAGTATGTTTTTCTCACCGTGGCGCATACGGTCAATGTCGCCCTTCAGTTCCTCGTAGGTGTTGAGCGGCACCTGTCGTACAAAATCCTCATACGAGTGCATGGTGCTGAAGAGGTGGTTTCTGCCGTATTCAGTCTCGGTACCTCGCTTCAGCAAGTGTCTCAGCACTTTCTGTTGCAGGGCCTCAGCCTCATTGTTATATCTGTCCAGTTCCTTCTGTCTTGTCAGGAAGAACATCTTTGCTATTTTTGTGAGTGCCATAGTTTTCTCTTTTATCCGTGCAAAGGTAGTGCAAGGTGAGAGAAGAACAAAATAAATTAATTTATTTTTTATTCCGAACCGCAGCCTACCTTCGCGTCAGCAAAGGTAGTGCAAACCGAAGACAGAACAAAATATGCTCGCATATTTTTTATGTTGAGGTGAAGCCTAATTTAACCAAAATTAGTGCAAATCCTTTTTTATTACAGTGCTCTCAGAATTATTTTGTATTTTTGCACCATGAGACGAAGTTTCCTTTTATTTCTACTCGCTGCCGTCATAGTATCTTGCAGCAAAAAGAGCGGAGAGCCTGAGGCTGCCGCCACCAGGCACTTCACACACGATGTGCTGCTCAAGACCACACCCGTAAAAAACCAGGGCAGCAGCGACATCTGCTGGGCATACGCCATGCTGGCCACCATAGAGACCGAGCACCTGATGCAGGGCGACAGTGTGAACCTGAGTGCCGACTACCTGGCGTACATGCTGCTGCGCGAGCAGACCCTTCGGCGGGCTGTCATTGGCAGTCAGCCCATCTCCACCCGCGGAACACTGCCCATGGCCTTACGTCTGATGCACCGCTATGGCATGGAGCCTTACGACACATATCGCACCAAGGAGGGGATGTCGATGAAAGGAGTGGCACGGCACCTGCAGCTCATGGCAGACGACCAGTACCATCATCCTGCCACACTAAGCGAATTTGACGGTGCCGTGGTGCAGACCTTGGATGAGATGATGGGCATGGTGCCACATTTCGTTTTCATGCTCTCATGCGAATACACCCCAGGTGAGTTTGCCCGCAGCGTTTGCAGAGCCCATGAGTATGAAGGAATCACCAGTTTCATGCACCACACCTTCTATGAGGAAACGGATCTGGAGATGGCCGACAACTACTATCACGACACCTTCCTAAATCTGCCTCTCGACACTCTGGTGTCGCGTGTGGACAGCTGCCTGCACCGTGGTCACCCCGTGGCATGGGAGGGCGACACCTCTGAACCGGGCTTCTCCTTCGCCCGCGGACTGGCCATACTTCCTGATGGTGAACAAGCCACTGCCGAGCGCCGTCAGCGAGCCTTCGACACCCGTCGCACCACCGACGACCACTGCATGGAGATAGTGGGTATAGCCCATGACGACAAGGGTGGCAAGTGGTATATATGCAAAAACTCATGGGGAGCAGGCAACCCCTACCGTGGGTTCATGTATATGTCGGAACAGTATTTCCGCATGAAGACCCTGGTGGTGATGATGCCCCGGGGAAAATGAGAGAGAGACCCGCTGCACAAACGGCAGAGAGCCTCTCTCGAAACATATCGGCGTGGTTTTAATTATTTCACGTACTCAGCAAAATCTGTGAGGTGCATGTCGCCCTTGCGTGCCAGCGTGTCGTGCATGGCGAAGGCGGCAGGCAGGTAGTGGTGGGTATGTCCACCCTTTGCCATCTTGAGGTAGTCCCAGAGCAGCTGCTTGTAGTCGGGATGGGCACAGTTCTCTATGATGCACTGTGCACGCTGCATCGGACTCTTCCCGCGCAGGTCGGCCACACCTTGTTCGGTGATTATCACGTTCACGTCGTGTTCGGAGTGGTCCTGATGGCTCACGAAGGGCACTATGGAACTGATGAGACCGCCCTTGGCTGTAGAGGGACAGGTGAAGATGCTGATATAGGCGTTGCGCTCAAAGTCGCCACTGCCACCGATACCGTTCATCATCTTCGTGCCGCTAATCTGAGTGCTGTTCACATTGCCGTAGATATCACATTCTATGGCAGTATTGATAGCTATCACACCCAGTCGGCGTATTATCTCCGGACTGTTTGATATCTCGCTCTGGCGCAGTGTGAGATGGTTTTTGAAGTAGTCCATGTTGTCGTACACCTGCATCAAACATTCGTTGCTCACGGTGAGCGAACAGGCAGATGCATCCTTCACACGTCCTTCCAGCATCATGCCTATCACAGAGTTCTGTATCACCTCGGTGTAGATGTTAAAGTCGGGCACGTGCTTGTCTTTTCCCAGGGCGCCGAGTATGGCGTTGGCAGTGCTGCCCACTCCACTCTGCAGTGGCAGGAAAGTCTTTGGTATGATGCCACGGTGCATGTCCTCCACCAGGAATTCGGCGGTGAGGAAACCTATCTGGTCGGTCACAGGGTTGCTGTCAGTGAAGGAGCGGGCCTCATCAGGCAGATTACACTCCACCACACCCACAATCTTCTTTGGGTCTATTTCCACATACGGTTTTCCTATGCGGTCGCTCACCTTCTCTATGGGTATAGCCTTGCGGTAAGGGGGATCGAGTGGCTCGTACACGTCGTGTATGAATTTGGCGTTGGGGTTATGGAAAGCATTGAGCTCCAGTATCACGTTCTTTGCCAGTCGGGCGGCAGTGGGACTGATACCTCCGGCAGCGGTAAGATAAGCCTTGCATGTGTCGGCACCTTCCTCTATGTCGCACACCTCGAGTATAGCCCAGTCCACATCTCCATAGAAGCCATAGCGCAGTTCCTGTGCCATGTGACTCAGATGCAGGTCGTTATAGGGTATCTCGCCCATGTTCACGTGCTTGCGGAAGTCGGGGTTGGTGGTGTAGGGAGCGCGATACTTTATGGCCTGTGCTGCTGCCAGGTCACCGTCGGTGCTCTGACCGGTGGATGCTCCTGTGAAGATGCTCACTTTAAACTCGCGTCCGGCCTCGTGTTCGGCGGTCGCTTTCTTTGCCAGTTCCTTGGTGACAGCCTTGGCCACACCAGCGGGTGTGAAACCGCTCATTGCTATCTTGTCACCGTTGTTAATCATTGCTGCACCCTCGGCAGCCGTTATTCTTCTATATGCCATAGATGTAAATGATGTTTGTATTTTCGCGGCAAAGGTACGAATAGTTGAGCGCAGAACAAAATAAACTCGTTTATTTTTTATGCCGAGACGAAGTAACTTAGTGAAACAAAGGTACGAATAGTTGAAGGGAATGCAAAATAAAAAACTTCGTCTTTTATTTTTGTATTCCTTAAACGCAGCGTAATCTAAGCGTTCTACAAGACTGATAAAATCTCTATCATCTTGCCGGATTCGAATCCATTCGTCAGCTGCTCATTGTGGAACTTATATCCAAGAGGGATATACAACGTGTGGACAAAGTAAAAAGGAGTCCTGAACGCACAAGATTACTGCTTCGTTCATACGCCAGAAATATCTC
>OMSQ01000116.1 GCA_900313805.1 uncultured Prevotella sp.
GGAAAGAGCATTGTGATAAGCGGGGTCTTCGAGCATCACAGCCGCGATGAGTATAAGGAACTAATAGCACGCCACGGAGGGAAAAACGTTGGCTCTATAAGCAGCAAGACATCTTTCGTACTTGCAGGCGAGAATATGGGACCGTCGAAGATGGAAAAGGCCAATAAACTGGGCGTACCACTTGTCAGCGAAGAGGAATTCTTGAAATTAATAAATGAAACGGCATGAAGATAATAGTGAGCGGTGAGATAGAGCAGATGTGTCCGGGTTTTGTAGGTGCAGCAGTAGAGGCCTATGTCAAGAACTCTCTGTACCACGAGGGCTTATGGCAGCATATTAACGAACTCGGTGCACAGTATCGGCAGCAACTCACTACCGACACCCTGAAACAGTTGCCTGGCATCGAGGCTACAAGGCGTGTGTATCGTGCTTGTGGCAAGGACCCGTCACGCTACCGCCCGTCTAGCGAGGCTCTCATCCGCCGCATGTTGCAGGGCAAGGAACTGTATCAGATCAATACCCTGGTTGACCTCATCAATCTGGCAAGCATAGCATACGGCTACAGCATAGGCGGCTTCGACGCCGACTGCTTTGAGGGCGACTCACTGACTCTGGGAATAGGACGCCCGGGAGAGCCATACGAGGGGATAGGACGTGGCACCATCAATATCGCCGGACTGCCTGTTTACCGTGATGCAAAGGGTGGGGTGGGAACACCCACCAGCGACCATGAACGCACAAAGATAACACTCTCCACCACTCACGTGCTGGTGCTCGTCAACGGATATGACGGCAACCGACAGAGAGTGATGGAGAATGCCGAGTTTATACAACAGCTGTTAATGCGCTATGCACACAGCGAGGGAAGCCAAATATGGCTGTATGAAGCATCACAAGACTAACAGCAGTTGGTCAGGCTGTTGCCGCAGAGCTTATCTGCCTCTATCCAGCCGGTGTGCTTGCCGTCGTATGTCTTCACCTTCACCCAATCACCGCGTACATCTATCGGGCGCAGGGATATCTCATCCTTGAACGAGTACACCACCTTGCCGCGCGACTTAGGGGTGGCACGCAGGTAGTATGTCTCGCCACCGTAGTTCCTCGTGCCAACACCTATCACAGAATAGTGTATCCAGTACTGGTTGTTGGGCGAGCCTTTCAGTTCTATCTCTCCCTGGTCGGGTTTCTCGTATGTGCCGCCGGTAATCAGCCACCAGCCGTTCCTGGGCCTCTCCACAGCAAGCATGGGCATGTCTCCAGCCTCTATCCGCTCCACGATGGGCCCGCCGGGACTGCTGCGCACGTTGGTGTACTTGTCAACATCGTCTATGAACACTCCAATCAACTGTGCCTTAGCGGTTGTGGCAAACAGCGTCAGTGCCAAAAAAGCGAGAAATGTTAGTCTTTTCATAATGGTTTAGGTGTTTGTTTTGGCAAAAATATAAATTTTTTCTTATTGTTGTTAAGATAAGGGAGAAAAAATGTACCTATGCTTTCGCGAAGTTAGGCTGCACCTTAACAATAAAAATATGCGAGCATATTTTGTATTGTCTTCGGTTTGCACTAACTTTGCAGGCTGAAAACGAAAATAGTATATATGATACTTCAAAAAATAGAGCAACTGCTGCAAGAGGTGCAGCAACTGCAAGCATCGAGTGCCGAAGAGATAGAGGCCCTGAGAGTGAAATATCTGAGCAAGAAGGGCGAGATTACCGCTCTTATGGCAGATTTCCGTCAGGTGCCGGCCGAGAAGAAGAAAGAGGTGGGCATGCGTATCAACGAACTGAAGCAGACGGCTTTGGAGCGTATCAACGGCCTGCGCGAGCAGTGCCAGGCTGCCGGCGGCGACTGTGCCGTACAGGACCTCACCCGTACAGCCTATCCCATAGAACTGGGCACACGCCATCCGCTGTCGCTTGTACGCAATGAGATAATCGACATCTTCACACGTATGGGATTCACTCTGGCCGATGGTCCAGAGGTGGAGGACGACCTGCATGTGTTTACCAAGATGAACTTTGCTGCCGACCATCCTGCACGCGACATGCAGGACACCTTCTTCGTGTCGCAGCATCCCAACGACGTGACTCGTAATATACTGCTCCGCTCGCATACCAGCAGTGTGCAGGCACGCGTCATGGAGCGCACCCAGCCGCCCATCCGCATCATCTGCCCTGGTCGTGTGTATCGCAACGAGGCCATCACCGCACGTGCGCACTGCTTCTTCCACCAGGTGGAGGGACTGTATATAGACCGCAACGTGTCGTTTACCGACCTGAAGCAGGTGCTCCTCACCTTCTCACGTGAGATGTTCGGTGCCGACACAAAGATTCGTCTGCGCCCGTCGTACTTCCCCTTCACCGAGCCCAGTGCCGAGATGGATATCTCATGCTTCATCTGCGGCGGCGAAGGCTGCGGCTTCTGCAAACACACCGGTTGGGTGGAGATACTCGGTTGCGGCATGGTTGACCCCAACGTGCTTGAACTCTGTGGCATCGACTCAAAGGAGTATTCGGGCTATGCCTTCGGCATGGGCGTGGAGCGCATAGCAAACCTGAAATATTCGGTGAGCGACCTGCGCCTGTTCTCGGAAAACGACACCCGTTTCCTCAGAGAGTTTGAAGCAGCACAATAAGCACTATCTGCTATGGATACCAAGAGCCATATCCGTGTGGTGGCAGCCGTGGTGACCGATGACAGGGGGCGCCTGCTCTGCATGCAACGCACACGTAGCGATGAGCAGTACAGCAGCGAGCACTGGGAGTTTCCCGGAGGCAAGGTGCAGGAAGGTGAGACCGACCACCAAGCCCTCATGAGAGAGATTCGTGAAGAGATGGACTGGCAGGTTTACGTAGGTCCACTGCTGGCTGAGGTGCAGCATGAATATCCTGATAAGGTAATCACGCTGGCAGCATACGAATGTCGCGGAGGCAGGGGGGAGTTTAAGCTCCTCGAGCACCTCGACTACCGATGGTTGCCTCTACACAGGCTGAAAGAGCTCAACTGGACTGCTGCAGATGAGAAAATAGTAGCAGAACTATCGAATAACTGACAATTTTTACCTGGAAAGAGTAAATTTATTGCAAAATGTTTGCGGGAATGTGGAAATAGTACTACATTTGCAGCCGACAAAAAACTTGAGAGAATTATGACACATACTTTTGCTGCATATTATTACCGTTACTTCGCATTGAAAAGGTGAAGAGGGTAGTCGTATATGGCAAACATGTAAAAAACAGATACAAATCCTGCTTCACCTTCCAGTGAGCGGGATTTTTTTTTGAAAACAACAAAGCAATGAAAGAATTCAAACCAGCCGACAGACTCAGTCAGGTACAAGAGTATTACTTCTCTAGAAAGCTCAAGGAGGTGGCCCGGCTCAATGCCCAGGGACAGGATATCATCAGTCTGGCTATTGGCAGTCCTGACCAGCCGCCATCGCCCCAGACCATAGACACACTGTGCGAGGTGGCTCACCGCCCCGACGCCCACGGCTACCAGCCCACTATGGGTATACCGGAACTGCGTCAGGCCATGGCAGGCTTCTACAAGCGTATGTATGGTGTGACACTCGATCCCGCTACAGAGATACAGCCCCTCATCGGGTCGAAGGAGGGCATTCTTCATGTCACACTGGCCTTCGTCAATCAGGGGGAACAGGTGCTGGTGCCCAACCCCGGATATCCCACATACACCTCGCTCAGCAAGATACTCGGTGCCGAGGTGGTGAACTATGAATTGATGTCCGACAGGCAGTGGCAGCCCGATTTCGATGCGCTGGAGCAGATGGACCTCTCACGTGTGAAACTCCTGTGGACCAATTATCCCAACATGCCCACCGGAGCAAGGGCACAGCGACAGACATACGAGCGACTGGTGCGCTTCGCGCAAGACCATCAGATAGTGGTGGTCAACGACAACCCCTACTCGCTGATACTCAACGACCAGCCGCTATCCCTCCTGCAAGTGGACGGCGCTAAGGACTGCTGCATAGAGTTCAACTCCATGTCGAAGAGTCATAACATGCCGGGTTGGCGTGTGGGACTCTGTGCCAGCAATGCACAGTTCATACAGTGGGTGCTGAAAATCAAGAGCAATATCGACTCCGGCACCTTCCGTGCCATACAACTGGCTGCAGCACAGGCA
>OMSQ01000020.1 GCA_900313805.1 uncultured Prevotella sp.
CGACAAGGTGGACTGCCACACGGCACCCGTACCAGCCAGCATCGTGCCCGCCGCCATCCAGCAGTTTGTGAAAGCCAATTTCGCCGGTGCAGCAGTGACAAAGATAGACAAGGAACGCTACGGCTACGACATCGAACTCTCAAACGGCATGGAGCTGAAGTTCAACCACCAGGGTGGGTTCATGGGATACGACGACTGAGAGCTCTGCAGAAATGTTTTTCTCTATAATACAGTAGACAATTTCGGGGCGAGCAGTTTTGCTCGCTCCAGTTTGTTATTCAGTGTCAATATCCCTTTTATCACAAAATCATATTATTCTTTTGAAAAAAGGCGCTGAAATTTTGGCAGTTAAGAAAAAAGCAGTAATTTTGCACCCGCTTTTCGGCGTAATCGCTGGCAGGAATGAGTGAGTAGCCTGTTATGTTGCGCTGGACGATAAAACAATTTCAATATTAATCATACAATGGATTTAATAAAAGTTGCTGAGGAAGCATTTGCAACCGGCAAACAGCATCCTGACTTCAAGGCAGGAGACACTGTGACTGTCGCTTACAAAATTATCGAGGGTTCTAAGGAGCGTATTCAGCTCTATCGTGGCGTTGTGATCCGCATCAGCGGTCATGGCGACAAGAAACGTTTCACCGTGCGCAAGATGTCTGGCACCGTGGGTGTGGAGCGTATCTTCCCCATCGAGTCACCCAACATCGAGTCTATCGAAGTGAACAAGGTAGGTAAGGTGCGTCGCGCCAAACTGTATTACCTGCGCAAGCTCACCGGTAAGAAGGCACGCATCAAGGAGAAGCGTACTGCCATCAAGGTGGAGAAATAAGCGAAAGAAGAAATTCTATAAGAGACGGCAACGCGCCATCCGCACTATTTGTGACGGTTGGCGCGTTGCTGTCTGTATTTGGCTTTCTGGCGGGCACTGCCACTGCCATGGGCACCTGTGATATACTGCTTCTTGCGGGCCTTGGTCTTCACCTTGCCCTTGTCGCTGCGTTCACTGGCAGCGGGGCGGAACACCAGTCCGCCCCCTGCTATGATCTCGTCTATTTCGTCGCCTCTGCTCATAGTGGAACATTATCAATGATGGAACAGTCGCACACCAGTGAAGGCCATGGCTATACCGTACTTGTCGCATGTGGCTATGACATTGTCGTCGCGCACGCTACCACCGGCCTGTGCTATGTACTGCACTCCGCTCTTGTGTGCCCGCTCTATGTTGTCGCCAAAGGGGAAGAAGGCATCGCTGCCAAGTGCCACACCTGTGTTCTGGGCTATCCACTCGCGCTTCTCCTCACGTGTGAGCGGCTCTGGACGCTCTGTGAAGAACTGCTGCCATACGCCTTCGGCCAGCACATCATCATAGTCATCACTTATATACACGTCGATGGTGTTGTCGCGGTCGGCCCTGCGTATGCCCTCCACGAAAGGCAGTGACATCACACGCGGGTGCTGGCGCAACCACCATATATCAGCTTTGTTGCCTGCCAGACGGGTGCAGTGAATACGACTCTGCTGTCCGGCACCTATACCTATGGCCTGACCGTCCTTCACGTAACATACAGAATTGCTCTGGGTGTACTTCAGTGTGATCAGGGCTATCATCAGGTCGCGGCGTGCCTCTGGTGTGAAGTCCTTGCACTGAGTGGGTATGTTTTCGAAGAGTGCATCGCTGGTCAGGTCTATCTCATTGCGGCCCTGTTCAAAGGTCACGCCAAACACCTGTTTGCGCTCCACGGATGCAGGACGGTACGCGGGGTCTATCTGTATCACACAGTAGGTGCCCTTGCGCTTCTCGCGAAGAATCTGCAGGGCCTCGTCGGTATATCCGGGTGCTATCACACCGTCACTCACCTCGCGCTTGATGAGGAGTGCTGTTGCCTCGTCGCAAATGTCGGAGAGTGCCACGAAGTCGCCGTACGAACTCATACGGTCGGCACCACGGGCGCGGGCGTACGCGGCAGCCAGGGGTGTGAGGGGCATGTCGCCTGTGAAATAGATATGGCGCAGGGTATCGGTGAGGGGCAGTCCCACGGCAGCACCTGCCGGCGACACGTGTTTGAACGATGCGGCAGAGGGAAGACCTGTGGCAGCCTTGAGTTCGCTCACCAACTGCCAACTGTTGAGGGCGTCGAGCAGGTTGATGTAGCCAGGTCGGCCGTTGACTACGGTGATGGGCAGTTCTCCCTCCTCCATAAATATACGTGAGGGCTTCTGATTAGGATTGCATCCGTACTTGAGTGATAATTCTTTCATTTCTGTTATTCTGTTAATCTTTTTGTTGTTGTATCCTCTTTTTGTTTTATGTCTCTTCTGTCATCGCAGCATGATGGCGGTGAATATACGACCGGTATGTATGGTCTCTCTCCTGGCTGAGAAGAAGCTGTCTACATGGTCGTATGTGCATATACCTGACGTATGTATGTTTTCCGGCAGCACACCTGCCTCGGTGAGCAGGAAACTATTGCTGCGCCATAGGTCTATGTGCCATTTTTCCTGCCTGTGGGCTATCTGCTCCATGGGGAAGCCACCTTCGGCGAAGGCCTGATACACTTCGTCGCCTACCTCGAAGCGGGCTGGTGAGATACTGGGACCAATGACGGCGCACAACTGAGCCGGTTGGGTGGCGTACTGCTCGTGCATGTGACGTATGACACTCTGCACTATGCGCTGCACGGTGCCTCTCCATCCGGCATGTATGGCGGCAGCGGCATGGTGCACGGTGTCATATAGAAGCACCGGCACACAGTCGGCGGTATTCACCCCTATGCACACTCCGGACAGGTCTGTGCTGAGGGCATCCACCCCCTCGAGCAGCATCTGCCTGGTATGGGAGGTGAGAGTAAAAAAATCATCAGCCACACGTCTGACCTCGCAGCCGTGGGTCTGATGAGGAAACACCAGATGCTGCTCATCGATGCTCAAAGACTCACACAGGCTTGTGATGCAGGCATGACGTGCCTCTGGATGCTCATCGCTGGCATTGCCAATGTTGAAGCCGCCGCAAAGCGAAAGAGGCGAACCTCCCACACGGGTGGTACTGAAAGCCATGACCCGCGGCGAGAGGTCGTAGGTGTGAAGTGTAGGAGCCATCATTCTTCTTCGTACTCGAAATCGTCAATATCCTCTATCTCGCTGTCGTCCACGAAAACGATATCCTCATCCTCGCCCTCTGCACTCATCTCTGCTGCGAAGCGCGACATGTCCTTGTCGCGGTGCACAAGGGTGTCCTCAGCGGTAATGCTCTGCAGTTTGTTACTCTCACTGTTGAGTTGTGTCCATAGCACATCTTTCAGCTGCTGCAAGCCCTGACCTGTCACTGCTGATATGAAGACTACGGGCAGGTCGGTGGGTATGGTATCGCGCAGCATGTCAATGAGTTCGTCGTCGAGCAGGTCGCACTTGGTCACAGCCAGTACCCGCTGCTTGTCGAGCATCTCTGGATTGAAGTTCTGCAGCTCACGCAACAGCACCTGATACTCCTTTAATATGTCATCGGTGTCGCCCGGTACCATGAAGAGCAGCAGCGAGTTGCGTTCTATATGGCGCAGGAAGCGCAGACCCAGTCCCCTACCCTCTGACGCTCCTTCGATGATGCCAGGGATATCCGCCATGACAAACGACTGCTGGTCGCGGTAGGCCACGATACCGAGTGACGGCTCGAGGGTGGTAAAGGGATAGTTGGCTATTTTGGGACGTGCAGAGGAGAGTGTGGAGAGTAGTGTAGACTTGCCAGCGTTGGGCAGTCCTACCAGACCGACGTCGGCCAGCAACTTCAGTTCCAGTATCACAGTCATCTCCTGCATGGGTTCTCCTGGCTGTGCGAAGCGTGGTGCCTGGTTTGTGGCTGAACGGAACTGGAAATTGCCCAGTCCGCCACGACCGCCCTTGAGCAGCATCACCACCTGCCCGTCGTATGTCACATCGCACACGTATTTGCCTGTCTCGGCATCATACACCACGGTGCCGCATGGCACATCTATGTACTGGTCGCGCCCGTCGGTGCCGTGCTTCTTGTCGCGCCCGCCGTTACCACCATGTTCGGCAAAGATGTGGCGCTGATATTTCAGGTGAAGCAGTGTCCAGTAGTTATGATTGCCACGCAGATATACATGACCGCCACGGCCTCCATCTCCACCGTCTGGTCCGCCGTTCGGCTGATACTTCACGTGTCGCAGGTGCATGGAGCCCCGTCCGCCCTTTCCTGAGCGGCACAATATCTTCACATAGTCTACGAAATTAGATTCCATGATGGGTTCAGAGTTGGTCTATCACCTTACAAATATCGGCGAATATCCTCTCCAACGAGCCCAGTCCGTCAATATGACGATGCAGTCCCTCCTGCTTGTACCACTCTATGAGGGGGGCTGTCTGGGAATGATACACACTGAGGCGTTTGCGTATGGTCTCTTCATTGTCGTCGGAGCGTCCGCTCAACTGCCCGCGCAGCAACAGCCTCTTTGTCAACTCCTCCTCGGGCACGTCAAGCTCGAGCATGGCACTGATGCAATGTCCGCGTGCGGAGAGCATGCTCTTCAGGGCCTCTGCCTGTGGTATGGTACGAGGAAAACCATCGAAGATGACACCCTCGTGGTCTTTGCCGAATTCATCATACACCTTGGACAAGATGTCTATCATAAGGTCGTCGGGAATGAGCTGACCGTTGTCTATGTACTTCTGTGCTGTGATGCCAAGCGGCGTCTGCTTGCTTATCTCTGCACGCAGCACCTCACCTGTGGAGATATGATTCAGTCCGTATTTCTCAATAATCAGGTCGCTCTGGGTGCCCTTTCCTGAACCAGGGCCACCGAATATTACAATATTTCTCATATAGGCGGTATTTTATTTGTGTTGTGGTTGAGTTATTCAGCTACTAATGTGTAAATGTCGGGCAGGTTTCGTCCCTGCTGATCGTAGTCCAGACCGTATCCTACGATGAAGTCGTTGGGTATCTCCATAGCCACATAGTCTATGTCGAGTTCCACTTCCAACTTCTCCGGTTTCTGGAGTAGCGTACAGATCTGCACTGACGCCGGGGCACGAGTGCCAAGTGTCTCTATCATGCGCTTCATGGTGAGTCCCGACTCCACTATGTCCTCCACGATGACGACGGTACGGCCGCTCAGGTCCTCATTGATGCCTATCACCTCGGTCACTTTGCCAGTAGACGTGGTTCCCTGATAGGAGGCCAGCTTGACAAAGGAAATCTCGCAAGGGATGGTAATACGCTTCATCAAATCGGCAGCGAACATGAAGGAGCCATTGAGTACTGGCAAGAAGAGTGGATTCTTGCCTTCCAGGTCATGATTGATGCGCTGTGCCACGGCATCCACACGTTTAAGTATCTCCGATTCAGGTATGGAGATAGCGAACTTCTTGTCCTTTATCTGTATTACTTTCATAGTGATTGTGTTTTCTGCTACAAAGATACGATTAAGTGAGCGGAATACAAAAGTTTTTTCAGTTTATCATTACTTTGTACGTTTATTTTTTGTAATTTTGCCGCCGTTATGAAAATATTCAATAGCAAACAGTTGCACGAGTGGGACCGTTTTACCATAGAGAACGCTCCCATTAAGAGCATTGACCTGATGGAAAAGGCTGCCCAGCAAATAGCACGCTCTGTCATGGACGAGTGGCCGTCACGCCCACCGGTAATGGTGTTTGCCGGACCAGGCAACAACGGTGGCGATGCTCTGGCCACTGCGCGTATCCTCTCTGAAAAAGGGTATGAGGTGACCGCATATCTCTTCAATATCGGCAACAAACTGTCAGAAGACTGCAAAACTAACAGGGACCGTCTGTCTGCCAAGGTGAACTTCGTGGAGGTGACGAAGGAATTTGACCCGCCACAGTTGGAGGCTGGTATGCTGGTAATCGACGGACTCTTTGGCACTGGACTGTCAAAACCGCTGTCGGGCGGTTTCGCCTCGCTGGTGAAATACATCAACCAGTCGCCCGCCACAATAGTGAGCATCGACATGCCGTCGGGTCTGATGTGCGAAGACAACACGCACAATATACACGTCAATATAGTGAGAGCCGACCTTACGCTCACCCTGCAACAGAAGAAGATATGTTTCTTCCTGGCGGATACTCAGCAATACCTTGGACGCCTGAAAGTGCTGGACATCGGTCTGAGCGACGACTACGTGAAACAGACGGGAACGGATTTTGAGACGCTGGATGCCAATGACGTGAAACGCCTGTTCCTGCCACGTGACGAGTTCGCACACAAGGGCAGCATGGGCAGCGCACTCATCATCGCCGGCAGTCAGGGCATGGCAGGTGCTGCCATCCTCACCACACGCGCCTGCCTGCGCAGCGGAGCGGGCAAGGTGACGGTACACACACCGCGGCAGAACTATGCTGTGATGCAGATGAGTGTGCCGGAAGCACTGGTGCAGTTGGACAATGACCCAGAGGCTTTCTCCGACTCTGTCGACGCTGAGGACTACGATGCCCTGGGCATAGGTCCCGGACTGCGACAGGCCGAGAGCACTGCCATAGCACTCATCGGGCAACTGCGGCGCACGAAATCGCCTATCGTGGTGGATGCCGATGCGCTCAACATTCTGGCCAGCCATAGGGCATGGATGCAACAACTGCCTAAAGAAATCATTCTTACCCCTCACCCAAAGGAGATGGAGCGACTGGACGGCAATCATACCAACAGCAGCGACTATGAGCTGCTGTGTCAGGCACGCGAACTCTCTGAACACCTGAAGGCGTACATCATACTGAAAGGACACTACAGTGCCCTCTGCCTGCCCGACGGCAAGGTGTTTTTCAACACAACAGGCAACAGCGGAATGGCCACAGCAGGCAGCGGCGACGTGCTCACAGGCATAATCACTGGACTGCTGGCACGAGGATACCAACAGGCAGATGCCTGCCGCATAGGCATGTATCTGCACGGACTGGCAGGCGACATGGCCGTGAGCGA
>OMSQ01000010.1 GCA_900313805.1 uncultured Prevotella sp.
AGAGCAGACGGCCTGCACGCATCTTGGCGATCTCCATAAAGTGGTTGACGCCGATAGCCCAGAAGAAGGAGAGGCGCGGAGCGAAAGCATCGACGTCGATGCCGGCGTTGATACCTGCGCGGAGGTAGTCCATACCATCGGCCAGCGTGTATGCCAGTTCGATGTCGGCAGTGGCACCTGCCTCCTGCATGTGGTATCCCGAGATGGATATAGAGTTGAACTTAGGCATGAACTGCGATGTGTACTCGAAGATGTCGGCGATAATCTTCATGGAGAATGCTGGCGGATAGATATATGTATTTCGCACCATAAACTCCTTGAGGATATCGTTCTGGATAGTACCAGCCATCTCCTCGAGCTTTGCACCCTGTTCCAGTCCTGCGTTGATATAGAAGGCGAGGATGGGCAGCACGGCACCATTCATCGTCATCGACACCGACATCTTATTGAGAGGTATGCCGGCGAAGAGCACCTTCATGTTTTCCAGCGAGCAGATAGACACGCCTGCCTTACCCACGTCGCCCACCACACGGGCGTTGTCGGGGTCGTAACCGCGGTGTGTAGGCAGGTCGAAGGCCACGGAGAGGCCCTTCTGTCCGGAAGCCAGGTTACGGCGGTAGAATGCGTTACTCTCCTCAGCGGTAGAGAAGCCTGCATACTGACGTATGGTCCAGGGGCGGAAGGGGTACATCATGCTGTACGGTCCGCGAAGGAAAGGAGGCAGACCGGCAGCGAAGTCGAGATGTTCCATGCCTTCCAGGTCCTCCTTAGTGTAAACAGGTCTCACCTCGATATGCTCAGGAGTCTTCCAGTTAGGCACAATTTTGTTGTCTTTGAGCCAGGCTTTACCATCAGTCTGATGAATGCCGGCGTATATATCGATATCTTTAAAATTCTTTCTCATGATGATAGAGTGTTATGACATTAAATACCTAACTTCTCGTTGTATTCCTTGAGCGTTTCGAGCACATTGCACTTCACGTGTACGAAGTTCTCGATGCCAGCGGCCTTGAGGTCTTCCATGCAGGCGGGAGCTCCTGCCACCACGAACATAGCCCTGCCGTTGAGGTACTGGAATGCCGGTATGGCATACTCGGCATACTCATCGTCGCTGGAGCAGAGCACCACGATATCAGCCTCTGCCTTGAGGGCTGCATCGACACCTTCCTCCACTGTCTTGAATCCGAGGTTGTCTATCACCTGATATCCAGCACATGCGAGGAAGTTGCACGAGAACTGTGCCCTTGCCTGACGCATGGCGAGGTTGCCTATGGTGAGCATGAATGCCTTAGGCACCCGTTTCTCCTCGGTGTGTATGCGCAACTCTTCGAAGTCGGCAGCCAGTCGGCTGCTCTTGATTACCGGCAGTTCCGGTTCATGCTGATGGCAGCAGCAAGGAGCCACGGGGCGCTTGCCTTCCGACTTCTCGGTGAAGTTGGGGAACTGGTTGGTGCCGAGCAGGAATTCGCGGCGTTTGGCAGCATCACCATGGCGCTTGGTGTTAGTGTCGTTGATGACCTGCTGCACCTTACCTTCCTTCACCTGCTTCAGGAAACCACCGTCCTCTTCCACCTCGAGGAACAGTTTCCATCCCTGTTCGGCGAGAGCGTCGGTGAGGTGTTCGATGTAGTATGAGCCTGCTCCCGGGTCTACCACGTTGCCGAAGTGACATTCCTCCTTGAGCAGCAACTGCTGGTTGCGTGCTATGCGCTCAGAGAAGTCGCTAGGCTGTTCGTAAGTGACGTTGAAGGGAGTGACCACGAGGGAGTGGATGCCTCCTAAGGTGGCGCTCATGGCTTCCGTCTGACTGCGCAGCAGGTTGACATACGAGTCGAAGAGCGTCTGGTTGTAGACAGAGGTGATGGCATTGACCGTCATCTGACAGGCCTTGTCATCCTTGGGCTCATACTGTTTCACGATTTGCGCCCAGAGCAGTCGTGCAGTGCGGAACTTAGCCAGCTCCATAAAGTAGTTCTCCGACACGCCCATGTTGAACTTTATTTTCGAAGCCACGAGGTCGATATCGAGTCCGCGTTCAGTGAGCTGTTGCAGATACTCATTACCCCACGCCAGAGCATAGCCCAGTTCCTGGGCGATATATGCGCCTGCGTTGTTGAGAGCAATAGTATTTACGCTGATGCAGCGGAAATGCGGCAGTGCGGCGAGAGTGTTGATGAGCGATGCAGCGGTATCTATGAGTTCGCTGGTGTCGCGGCCTTTCATCATCATCTTCTCTATCGGATCGAAGTCTATCGAGCCTACGAGTTTTTCGGGGTCATAGCCCTTTTCCTTGAAATATTCCACCAGAATCTCAGCCAGTTGCTGAGCATGTCTGAGGCAAGTAGAGAAGTTGACCTCTACGCACTCGCAAACGATGTTGTCGAGCAGAGTTTCCACGAACTCCTTGCTCACCTTGTCACCGGGAATACGGAATCCGAGCGAGTCGACACCCTTGTTCAGGATATCGAGAGCTTTTGCGTTGGCGGCAGCGGCATCATCAGCCTTAATATCCTGCCGTACATACCAGGTGTTATCATCCTTTTTGTTGCCTCTGACGAATGGGAATTCGCCAGGCAGCGAGTCGGGAGTCTTGAGTTTCAGCACATCCTCTCTGCGATAGAAAGGTTGCACGTTGAAGCCCTCATTAGTTCTCCAGACCAGTCTTTTGTTGAAATCTGCCCCTTTCAGGTCAACTTGAATTTTGTCAAGCCATTCCTGCGTGGTGGGTGATTGGAACTCGTCGAAGAGTCTTTGCTTGTTTTCTGACATAGTGTAAATATTTAAATAGAAATGATATTTTTCATAGTTTCCGTGCACAAATCCTGCAAGACTGCAAAGTTAGCATGAATTTTCCTATTGCTAAAACAAAAAGGCTTTTTTTTCTTCTATCCACCTTAAAAAAAAGAAAGATGCGAGATTCTGAAAAATAATTTCGTGTGAAATGATTCAGTGCGAGAAAAAAAATGTAAATTTGCACCTAAATAGCATTTTACCTAATGGACTGGCTTTACCAATTATTCACCAACAACGAGTCTGTGGCTCACATAGCCCTTCTCTACGCCTTTGTCATAGCAGTGGGCGTGTATCTGGGCAAGGTTAAGATTTTCGGCATATCACTTGGAGTGACCTTTGTTTTGTTTGCCGGCATTTTAGCCGGACACTTCCATTTTACCGCCCCGTTGCCCATCTTGACATTTATTCAGGAGTTTGGCCTGATACTCTTTGTCTTCATGATTGGTTTGCAGGTGGGTCCAGGTTTCTTCGAGAGTTTCAAGAAGGGCGGTTTCACCCTTAACATTCTCTCCACGGTTACCATATTGCTCAACATCGGTGTGATGTTTGTTTGTTATTACGCCTTCTTCGACACCGGTGACAAGCAGACCCTCCCCATGCTTGTCGGCACCCTGTATGGTGCTGTGACCAACACCCCCGGTCTTGGTGCCGCCTCTGAGGCTCTGGGTAGTGTGTACAATGGTGATGTGCCTGAGATAGCTTCCGGTTATGCCTGTGCCTATCCCCTCGGTGTGGTTGGCATCATTACCGCCACCATCGCCGTGCGCTACCTGTGCCGTGTGAAGTTGAGTGCCGAGGAGCAGCAGTTGGCTGATGAAGAGGCTGCCAACCCCCATGAGAAGCCCTTTGTGATGCACCTGAAGGTGGACAATATCTATCTGGCAGGTCGCACACTGAAGCAGATAAGCGAGTTTTTGAACCGCGACTTCGTATGTTCCCGCATCTTGCACAATGGTGAGGTGAGCATCCCCAACCGCAACACCGTATTTGAGATAGGCGACGAGATACTGGTGGTATGTGCCGAGGCCGACTCCGAACCCATCAAAGCCTTCATCGGTCCTGTGGTGGATGAAGAGTGGAAGTATGAGCTTGAGGCACAGCCCATGGTGTCGCGCCGCATAATAGTGACCAAGCCGTCTATGAATGGCAAAACCCTGGGCAAGATGCACTTCAGCAGCTTGTACGGTGTGAACGTGACCCGCATCACACGTCACGGCATCGACCTTTTTGCCGGTCGCAACCACCATTTCCACATAGGCGACCGAGTGATGGTAGTAGGTCCTGAGGACAATGTGAAGCGTGTGGAGGAGATAATGGGCAACAGTGCCAATCGTCTGAACGCGCCCAACATAGCCACCATCTTCGTTGGTATCCTCGTGGGTATCATCTTCGGTGCCCTTCCCTTTGCCATCCCTGGCATGCCCGTGCCGATGAAGTTGGGTATTGCCGGCGGTCCGCTGATCATCGCCATTCTCATCGGTCGTTTCGGTTACAGAGTGAAACTGGTCACCTATACCACCACCAGTGCCAACATGATGCTTCGCGAGATAGGTCTGGTACTCTTCCTGGCGAGTGTGGGCATCAAGGCAGGTGCCGGTTTCTGGGACACCGTGGTACAGGGCGACGGTCTGAAGTACGTGTACAGCGGATTTATCATCACCGTTATACCTATTTTAATAATGGGCACGCTTACCCGTCTTCGCTACAAGTTCAATTACTTCACCATCATGGGTATGCTGGCCGGTACCTACACCGACCCCCCTGCCCTGGCCTACGCCAACCAACTGTGCAACAGAGAGGCCCCTGCCGTGGGTTACAGTACTGTGTATCCCCTGAGCATGTTTCTGCGTATCTTCACAGCACAGTTGCTAGTACTCATTTTCTGCGGATAAGGACATAAAAACACACAAAATACATCAATGAGACGTTTACTGACATATTTAATCACATTGCTTGTCATACCCTCGGTCTATGCTCAGGTATCCAAGAGCATCCGTCTGAACGAGGTGCTTCTGAACAATACTCAGAGCATAGTGGACGAGTATGACAACCATGGAGCGTGGTTGGAGATAGCCAATGTGTCACATTCCACGTACAACATACGCGGCATGTACATCACTACCGACCGTTCAGTGCTCGACAAGGAGATGAGCGTGCCAGAGCGCATGAAGCGCATGAGCATGATACCCAACACGGAGAAGCGCACGCAGTTGACCGGTCGCCAGCACATAGTGTTCTGGCTCAACAGCAATCCCGCCAAGGGTGGCACTCACCTGACTGTGCCTGCCGATGGCAGCAAGCCTCTGTGGATAGCGCTGTACGATGGCAATGCCGTGGACCTGTTGGACAGTGTGACAGTACCCGTATTGCCTGAGAACACGTCGTACGCCTGCAAGCGCGACGGATCGTTTGAGTGGGTTGTGAAGGCCGTAGATGCCGTGACCCCTGGCCAGGAGAACTACATACAGATGGAGGAGAGCGTGGTGCAGCGCATCAAGCGCGAAGACCCACACGGCTTCGGTATCACCCTGCTCGGTGTGGGCATAGTATTCTCGTGTCTGGCCCTTCTCTTCGTAGTGTTCACCATCTTCGGAGCCTACATGCGCCACAAGCAGGAGCTGAAGGAGATACAGCCGCTGAAGACCGTGAAGGCGGTGAAGGATGAGGTGAGCGACATGGCTCATCAGACTAGCGTGATACTAAAGGACGGCATGCGCACCCGCGGCATAGACAAGGAGGTGTACATAGCCGTGATAAGCATGGCCCTGAAGCAGTATCAGGACGACGTGCACGATGTGGAGAGCGGTATCATAACCATCACTCCCAAGCACAGCAATTGGACAAGAGTATAAAAAAAAAGCAAACGCATATATACACTATGAATAAATACCAATATACCGTAGAGGGAATAGACTACGAAGTAGAGATTGAAGAGATAGAGGGTAATGTGGCCAAGGTAAGTGTCAACGGCATCCCCTTCGAAGTGGAACTGAAGCAGCCCATCAAGTCGCCTGCCCTTCAGAAGCGTGTGCAGGTGGAGGCACCCCGTGCTGCTGCTCCTGCCGCCGCTCCTGCTGCCGCTCCTGCTGCCCAAGCATCTCAGCCAGCCGCTGCCGTGGGCAGTGGTGCGAAGGTGCTGGCTCCCCTCCCAGGCACCATCACCGAGGTGAAGGTGGCCGTGGGCGATGCCGTGAAGGCCGGCGACACCCTGCTCATACTCGAGGCCATGAAGATGCAGAACAACATTGAGGCCGACAACAGCGGCACAGTGACCTCTGTACTTGTTGCACGTGGCGACACAGTGATGGAAGGCGCAGTACTCATAACAATAGGATGATAGCACTATGGGGTTTATAGATTTCATCGTCAACAATTTCAATGACTTCCTGACATATACAGGATTTGCGAATGCCACATGGCCCAACATAGCCATGATAGTGGTGGGTGGAGTCTTTATATGGCTGGCCATAAAGAAAGACTTCGAGCCTCTGCTGCTGGTGCCCATAGGTCTGGGCATCATCCTCGGCAATATCCCCTTCAAGGCCGAGGCTGGTCTGGAGATAGGACTGTACGAGGACAATTCCGTGCTAAACATCTTCTATCAGGGTGTGCGTCAGGGCTGGTACCCGCCGCTGGTGTTCCTCGGCATCGGTGCCATGACCGACTTCTCCACGCTTATCAGCAATCCCAAACTCATCCTCATTGGTGCTGCTGCTCAGTTTGGTATTTTCGGTGCTTACATGGTAGCCCTCGCCCTTGGCTTTGAGCCTAACCAGGCAGCTGGTATAGCCATCATCGGTGGTGCCGACGGTCCCACGGCCATTTTCCTTTCATCGAAGCTATCGCCCAACCTGATGGGTGCGATAGCGGTGTGTGCCTATTCGTACATGGCCCTGGTGCCGGTGATACAGCCGCCCTTGATGCGTCTGCTCACCACCAAGAAGGAGCGTGTGATACACATGAAACCCGCCCGCAGCGTGAGTCAGACGGAGCGTATCCTCTTCCCCATTATCGGTCTGCTGCTCACCACGTTCATCGTGCCGTCGGGTCTGCCCCTGCTGGGTATGCTCTTCTTCGGCAACCTGCTGAAGGAGAGTGGCAAGACCACACGTCTGGCCAAGACCGCCGGTTCTTCGCTGAATGATGTGGTGGTGATACTTCTGGGTCTGACCGTGGGTTGCTCCACCCAGGCCAGCGAGTTTCTCACCCTCAACACCATCAAGATTTTCATCCTGGGTGCCATGGCATTCATCATCGCCAGCAGCAGTGGCATACTGTTTGTGAAGTTGATGAACCTGTTCCTGCCTAAGGACAAGAAGCTCAATCCTCTCATTGGTAATGCCGGTGTGAGTGCGGTGCCCATGAGTGCCCGTATCTCGAACAACATCGGTTTGGAGTATGACCGTCACAACTTCCTGCTGATGCACGCCATGGGTCCCAACGTGGCCGGTGTGATTGGTTCGGCTGTGGCTGCCGGTGCACTGCTCGGTTTCTTCTCATAAGTAATAGATTTATCATTAAAGAATAGAAAAAGACAAAAATATCATGATATTGTTAGGACAGCATATAGAGACATTGCTATTAGGTACCGACTGTGTGGTGGTGCCTGGTATTGGCGCTTTCGTCACCCGCTACGAGTGCGCCCAGTATGATGAGGTCAAAGGTGTGTTTGCCCCTCCCTGTCGTCTGCTGGGTTTCAATGAGCATATAGTGACCGACGACACCCTTCTGGCTCAGTCGTTCATGGAGGCTTACGACATGAGTTTCCCCGAGGCTCAGCGTCGTGTGTCGGAGCATGTGGAGTCACTGCGCGGTGCCCTGGACAGCGGCAAGAGTGTGCAGTTGTGCAACCTTGGCCGTTTGGAGCGCAATGCCGATGGTCATCTGCTGTTCACCCCCTTCGATGGCGGTGTGCTCACTCCCACCCTCTACGGTCTGGGCAGTCTGGAGTTTGCCATGCGCAATGTGGCTGCCAATCCTTCATCCGAGGCTCAGGAGGTGTCTATCCACCATTGGCAGTGGGCTCGCATGGCTCGTCGTGCCGCTGTGGTGGCTGTGGCAGCCCTTGGCGTCTTCGTCGCCACGCGCTCGTCGCTTCAGATGGTGCAGCCCACTCAAGTGGCAGGTCTCAGCCTCTTCACCAACATCAGTGGTCAGAACGATCAGCTCACAGTGGGAGAGTCGGACTATCTGCTCGTTGGCAATGCCGTGAGCGCCGGTCTGAAGGCCGTGCCTGCCGAGGAGAGCGTGCTGCCCTTCCGTATAGTGCTGGCCTGTGCCCTGCCCGAAGCTAATGCCCAGGCATACGCCGAGCAGGTGCGTGCCACGGGAGTGGAAGCCGAGGTGAGCAGCGACGGCAGTGTGCTGAGCGGCCGTTACGCCACTCAGAGCGAGGCCTACGGCGCAATACGTGCCCATAGCGACAATCCCTATTTCCAGCAGTGCTGGGTGATGGAAGAGAAATGAAGAGAGTGAGATGTCCGAAGTGTGATGAGTTCATCACCTTCGATGAGACACGATATGAGGCAGGACAGTCGTTGATATTCGAGTGTCCTGCCTGTCATAAGGAGTTTGGCATCCGCATAGGAGTGTCGGCCTTGCGCGACCCGCGCCGTGTGGAGCAGCAGTCAGAAGCCCCTGCCTCAGAGGAAGGGGTGGCACATATCGTAGTGATAGAGAATGTGTTTCACTACAAGCAGGTACTGCCTCTCCACATGGGCAAGAACACCATCGGCAGGTATATGAAGGGCAGCAAGACCACCGTTCCCATTGAGACGCGCGACCCGAGCATGGACATGCTTCACTGCACCATCGAGGTGCGTCGCGACAAGAAAGGTCGTCTGCGCTATATACTGAGCGACGGTCCGAGTAACACCGGTACCTTTGTGGACAATGAGATACTGGGCGACCGCGAGACCCGCTACTTAGAGGACGGTTCGCTCTTCACCATAGGTGCCACCAGCATTATTCTAAAGACTGATAGGAAATAGGCATTTCTAGGCTATCCTAGGCTATCCTAGGAATGCCTAGAAGGGCCTAGAAGGGCCTAGAGCGCCCAGTCATTTCGGCGCCAGGCGTGGGATGCGTAGGCGTGTGCCTACATCCACCTCGTCTATTCCGTCGTTGAGGGCCTTGATGTATGGCACCATCTGTGGGGAGCCGAAGAAGTTTACCGCCACCATCTCAAGCGACTGTTTGTACTGCATCACCAGCACCGTATCCACTGCCACGATTTGATATCCACCGTATTTCACAGCCTCATTGGCCTGTGCCAGAAGTTGCTGTTCCTCCTGACTTGCAGCATTTGCGGCAATCTGCGTGCTGTCGGGCTGTGCTGTGGTGACCGTTTGCTCATTAGCGGTTGTGGCTGTCTGCTTGTCGTCGGCAGCCGGGCGCAGCAGGAACCATGCCAGCAGTACTACAGCCACGGCTGCCGCTGCCAGAGCGGCATAGCGCTGCCACGGGCGTGTTGTTGCCTG
>OMSQ01000187.1 GCA_900313805.1 uncultured Prevotella sp.
CAGACCGGCAGGATGGGCCATGTCTATCATCAACAGGGCACCCACCTCGTCGGCTATGGCACGCATGCGGGCATAGTCCCACTCACGACTGTAGGCACTGCCACCGCCGATGATGAGCTTCGGACGATGCTCACGAGCCAGCTGCTCCATCTCGTCGTAGTCCACACGGCCGGTCTCACGGTTCAGGTTGTATCCCACGGGGCGATACAGTATACCGGAGGTGTTCACCAGCGAGCCATGCGAGAGGTGACCGCCATGAGCCAGGTTCAGACCCATGAAGGTGTCGCCGGGTTTCAGCACGGCCAGCAGCACTGCGGCATTGGCCTGAGCGCCAGAGTGGGGCTGCACGTTGGCATACTCGGCATCAAAGAGTTGCTTCACACGGTCAATGGCCAACTGCTCCACCTGGTCCACCACACCGCAACCGCCGTAGTAGCGCTTGCCAGGATAGCCCTCGGCATACTTGTTGGTCAGATACGAACCCATGGCACGCATCACCTGGTCACTAACAAAATTCTCCGAGGCAATGAGTTCCATGCCTTTCAACTGGCGCTGGTGCTCCAGTTCGATGAGTTCGAAAATCTTTTGGTCTTCTTTCATACGTTTTGTTCCTTGTATAGAGTTTTATAATATCTCCACTTTGTTTATGTCCTGCTCCTTGTCGCAGTAATGGCAGCGCAGCAGACCGTGCTCCTTGTCCACCACATGGAATATGGTCTTCATGGGCTCGTTGTTGGTGATACACTTGGGGTTGTTGCATTTCACTATGCCATGCAGTTCGTCGGGTGTCTCCACAGTCTTCTTCTCCACCACCTCGTAGTCGCGTATGATGTTCAGCACTACATTGGGTGCTGCCACCGACAGGCGCGATATCTCATCATTGGTGAAAAACTTGTCGCTCACTTTTATGATGCCCTTCATGCCCACTTTCTTCGAAGGGTAGTTATAGCCGATGGTCACTGGAGTCTCGCTGTGCTCCAGTCCCAGCAGCGACACCACCTGGAAGGTCTTGGCTGAGGGTATATGGTCTATCACCGTGCCGTTTTCTATGGCGGCCACCAGTCGTTCTTTCTTGTTCATCGCTTTTCCGTTTTTGGATTGTTAGTCTCTCTCTGCCCTCCTCATGTCATGGCAGTATGGTGCTGTCGTTCTGCACGTCCTCCAGGGTCAGGCCCAGCACGTCGCAGATGATGGCCTGACGGGCGTACAAACCGTTCTGGGCCTGCTGTATGTAGTAGGCATGGGGGTCGGCATCCACGTCGTATGCTATCTCGTTCACACGGGGCAGGGGATGGAGTATCTTCATGTTGGGCTTGCACAGACCCAGCATGTCGCGACGCAGTATGTACACGTTCTTCACTCGCTCATATTCCATGAGGTCGCTGAAACGCTCCTTCTGCACCCTGGTCATGTATATGATGTCAGCATCCTGGATGATTTTCTCGTTGAAGGCTGTGTGCTCCTGGTAGCGTATGCCCCACTGCTTGCAATACAACTTATACTCGGCAGGCATGGCCAGCTCACGCGGAGCAATGAAGTGGAAGGTGGGGTTGAAATGACGCATGGCCATAATCAGCGAGTGCACCGTCCGCCCGTATTTCAAGTCGCCCACCAGGTATATGTTCAGGTTTTCCAATGTGCCCTGTGTCTGGTGTATGGTATACAGGTCGAGCATGCACTGCGACGGATGCTGATGCGCCCCGTCGCCGGCGTTGATGATGGGTATTGGAGCCACCTCGCTGGCGTACTGCGCTGCACCCTCTATGTAGTGACGCATGGCTATCACGTCGGCATAGTTGGATACCATGAGGATGGTGTCCTTCAGCGTCTCACCCTTCGACACACTCGATGCCTTGGCGTCGCTGAAGCCGATGACGCGGGCACCAAGACGGTTGGCGGCTGTCTCGAAACTCAGACGGGTGCGCGTGGAAGGCTCGTAGAACAGGGTGGCCACTACCTTGCCTTTCAGCAGTTCACGATTGGGGTGCTTCTCAAACTCCTCTGCCAACCGTATCATGTAGAGTATCTTCTCGCGAGAGAGGTCGGCTATGGTCACAAAATCGTGGCTCTTCATTGCTTTATTATGAATATGTTGTAATTTCGTGCGCGAAGTTACGCATTATTTTTCATTTCTTTGCTATAATTCAAAAGAAATCTGTAAATTTGCAGCGCATTTGAGATAAATAGTAGCGGCGTTTTTAAGATATAAAGAATTATGGCACTGAGAAGGAAGTTCATACACGTCCTGTGGTGGATAATGGGCATCACCAGCATCGTTACCGTGCTTGGTGTGGTGGCCATCTGGAATGGATGGATAGGATACATGCCCGATATTGAAGATTTGCAGAATCCTATCAGCAGATACTCCTCTCAGGTCTACTCTGCCGACGGCAAGATGATGGGTACTTACTCATCCACTAGGGACAACCGTATCTCCGTGTCGTACAACAATATCTCACCGCACCTCATCCATGCCCTTATCTCCGTTGAGGACGAACGCTTCTACGAACACTCGGGAGTGGACTTCATAGCCCTTACCAGAGCGGTGCTCAAGCGTGGTATCATGGGAAGGGAGAGCGCCGGCGGCGGCTCCACCATCACCCAGCAGCTGGCAAAGCAACTGTATAGCGAGAAAGCACACAGCACCATGGAGCGACTGCTGCAAAAACCCATAGAGTGGATTATTGCAGTGAAACTGGAGAAGAACTACACGAAGGAGGAGATAATAACCATGTATCTCAACTACTTCGACTTCCTCTACAACGCCATAGGCATACAGAGTGCCGCACGCACGTACTTCGACAAAGACCCGAAAAACCTCACTGTGACAGAGGCTGCCACTCTCATCGGACTCTGCAAGAACCCGTCGTACTTCAATCCCGTGAGATACCCCGACCGCAGCCGCGAGCGCCGCAATGTGGTGTTGGCACAGATGCAGAAAGCAGGATATATCTCTCAGGCTGAATACAAGGAGTATGCAGCACAACCCATACAACTCAAGTTCAAGAAGTCGGACAAGAGCCCGCTGCAGGAGGGCATAGCACCCTATTTCCGCGAATACATACGCCAGTATATGATGGCGGAAAAACCAGAGGCGGAAAACTATCCTGCATGGAAACGCCCGCAGTTCGTCATCGACTCCATCGCATGGGAGGAGGACCCGCTCTTCGGATGGTGCAACAAGAACCTCAAGCGCAACGGACACCCGTACAACATCAATACCGACGGACTGCGTATCTTCACCACCATCGACTCGCGCATGCAGCGCTATGCCGAGGAAGCAGTGCTCGAACACCTCTCACAGACCCTGCAGCCGGTGTTTGATGCGCAGGTGCGTGGCAACAGCAAGGGACCGTTCTCCTCGCGTATGTCTAACGAGGACTATGAGAGGGTGATGAACCGCGCCATCCGGCAGAGTCAGAGGTATCAGGTGCTTAAGGCAGAGGGTGCCACCGAGGAACAGATAAGGAAGTCATTCAACACACCAGTACCCATGACGGTATTCACGTATAAGGGCGATGTGGAGAAGACAATGACACCGCTCGACTCCATACTTTATTACAAGCAGTTCCTCAGAGCTGGACTGGTGAGCATGGATCCGCATACCGGTGCTGTGAAGGCATACGTGGGAGGTCCCAACTACGAGCACTTCCAGTACGACATGGCTATGGTGGGCCGCCGACAGGTGGGCTCTACCATGAAACCCTATCTCTACTCTCTGGCCCTGGCCAACGGCTATAACCCCTGCGACAAGATACCCAACAAGATGACCACTTACGTGGTGGACGGCGGCCGCTGGACTCCTAAGGGCGGCGGTGGACTGGGCAACGGTGCCATGGTGCCCCTGCGTTCGGGACTGGCACGCTCATCCAACTGGTGCTCTGCATACCTCATCAGCAAGTTCACGCCGCAGTCGCTCGTGGAAATCCTTCACAAATATGGTCTTAACAACCCCAATATCAAGGCAAAGATGTCGCTCTGCCTCGGTCCCTGCGAGGTGACGGTGGGCGAGATGGTGAGCGGATACACCACCTTCGTCAACAAGGGCATGCGCTCTGCGCCGCTCATGGTCACCAGAATAGAGGACAGCGATGGCCACGTGCTGGCCAGTTTCCAGCCGCGCCACAACGAGGTGCTCTCTGAAGAGGCCTCGTACAAGATGCTGGTGCTGCTGCGCGGAGTGGTGGAGAGCGGTACCGG
>OMSQ01000073.1 GCA_900313805.1 uncultured Prevotella sp.
CGGTCGGCTTCCCAGCCCAGCAGCAGGTCTATGCCGAAGCGCAGCCACGGGGAACCGGCATTGTAGCGGTGCACCATCTCGCGCCAGGTGGGCTGCTCTGTCTCGGTGCTGTCCTCGGGCCAGACCACTAAGCCGTCCAGATGGTCGGTCACCAGGTTGCGGGCACGCGTGGTGCAGTTGTCGTAGAAGAAGTTGTATCGATACTTGCGGTTCTCCTCGCGGTAGTTCTCCCTCATCGCCTCGTAGATCATCGTGCGCTCGTGGGGAGTGAGGTTCAGCTTCTGCTCTATAACTCCGCTGCCCCGCTTCTCATATTCGCTCATGAAGTCGGTCATGAGAAACATGCCCATCTCGTAGTCTGTCTGCCCAAGGATAAAGCGCCATATAAAACCGCTGCTGTCAAAGTCGAACACGCCGTAATTGACTGTGTATCTGAACTTTTTCCTGATGTCATTCACCAGCAGTGCGGTATGGCCGTACATGCTGTACGCCTCGTCGTGTGGCTCGCAGGTCAGCAGACTGATTTCTATCGAGTCGCCCACCTCACTCACGCTGTCTCTCTGCTCCTGTGCGGCTGACTTATTAGCGCTGTCTCTCTGCTCCTGTGCGGCTGCGCTCCACGTGCACAGCACACATATCAGCAGCATGTATATCTTCACTTTATCTTTCATGACTGCGAAGGTACGCACTTTTTTTGTTTTCTCTCCTCTATTCCTTGCTTTTTTCATCATAAAGCATTACTTTTGCCCCGACTTGGTGTTATCTCACCACCGAGGCACAGAGCGCACGGAGTAAGCCAAAACATAAAAACAAAAATAAGACAATGAAAAAAACACACCTAATGGCTGTCGTGATGATGACAGCACTGACAGTAGCCTGCGGCAAACTGTCGTCAAGCAATGGCGAAGCCGAGCAGCGCGATACCATCCCTGCCCCCGTGCCTGTGGAACAGCAGTACCTGCCCGACACGGCCTACGCCTCAGTCTCTGCCCTGCAGTTCCAGGTGGAGAAGAACGACAGCAGCGACGCCATGCTCCGCGGTGCAGAACTCTATACCGACTCCTCACGCGTGCTCACCTTCCGCAAGAACCAGTGGCGCAACGCCGACTTCGCCGGACGGGTCACTGGCACCCCGTCGAAAATCGAGGTGGCATGGCAGTTCGACACCTACATGGACAACACGCCCACACGCCTCGGCACCTGGGCAGGAGGCTCAGGATGGACGGGACAACCGCTCTACGTGCACTGGACCAGCGACGAGGTGAAACACTGGCAGTCCACGCCCGGAGCCATGCTCACACCCGACTTCTCCGACCAGGAGATTATCCTCGGATCGCTCTGCGGCAGGGTGTATTTCCTCAACTTTGAAACTGGTAAAGAATCACGACAATATCTGGATGCCGGCAACCCGATAAAGGGCACGGTTTCGCTCGACCCCGAACTGCCTCTGCTCTACGTGGGACAGGGAGTGCCTGCACGCCAGCCCTTCGGCGCTCAGGTGTTCAGCCTGGATGAGCACCGCCGCCTCTCGCTGTTCAACGACTCCCGCGCATGGCGCTCATGGCAGGCGTTCGACTCTTCTCCCCTCGTGGCAGGCGGCTTCCTCTTCTGGCCGGGCGAAAACGGCAGCCTGTATAAGTTCCGCCGCTCCGCTCAAGGCATCACGCTGCACTCCACGCTCCGCTATCGCGTGCAGGGAGCAGCACCTGGCATAGAGTCGTCTATATCGGTCTATCGCAACTATGGCTTCTTCGCCGACAACCATGGTAACGTGCTGGCTGTCAACCTCAATACCATGAAACCCGTGTGGCACTACCGCAACATGGATGATACCGACGGCACTGTGGTATGCAGCGAGGAGGATGGCAAACCGTACCTCTATACAGCATGCGAGGTGGACAAGCAGGGCGACCCGGGCACCTGCCGACTGGTGAAACTCAATGCGCTCGATGGCACTGAAGTGTGGCGACAGGAAATCAACTGCAAACGGAAACGATTCTCGGAAAAGAAGACGCTCGATGGTGGCATGTACGCCACTCCGCTCATAGGACATGGCGACTGCGAGGGCATGCTCTTCGCCAATATAGTGCGCAACGGGGCAGCACAGGCAGCAGGCGAGTTTACGGCCTTCTCTACCAAGGACGGAAAGGTCATCTACACCACTCCGCTGAAGCAGTTTGTGTGGACTTCACCAGTGGCTTTCTATAATGAAAAAAATGAACTTTTTGTGGTCTCAGGCGACTCCTCCGGCAACATCTATCTCATACGCGGACGGACGGGCGAGATACTCTTCACCATGCCCGTAGCATACAACTTCGAATCCTCTCCCTGCGTGGTGGGCAACGCTCTCGTAGTAGGCTCACGCACCAATGGCATCTACAAGATGGTGGTGAAGTAAAGTGTTAAATCTTGTTAATTATGTAATAATGCTTCGTGTGTGCGATACAACATTCAATGGAAAAATGTATCTTTGCACTGCTAAAGATGTGCACTTTTATGAATAAAACGATACTTACATTACTATTTTCCGCAATTATGCTGTTTGCCCTGCCCGTAAGCGGCAGTGCCACTCAGAGCATAGAGATCATCGACAATGATTTCCAGCAGGTTACGATTTCTGTGCAGGAGTCGGTGCTCCATGTCACGGGTGCCAACGGTCAGGTGCTCGAGATTTTCAATGTGGCTGGCGTCAAGGTGATGTCATTCCGCGTGGAAGGCTTCGACAAGCGCTTCGAACTCAACCTGCCAAAGGGTTGCTACATCGTGAAAGTGGGCAAGACAGTCAGAAAGATTTCTATTAGGTGAGACATTTTTTCTTATCTCTCTTATCTATACTGCTCGTCACTATGCTGACGGCAGTATTTTCTTCATGTCAGAAAACTGAGGAGAACCCTAACAGCACTCTTACGCTCGAGAGCCTGGACAAGGTCAGAAACTCTGACTATGCCCTCAGCTCCCGTCGTATACGCGAGCGTATCAGCGCACTGAGCAAGGCGGACGGCGACCTGCTGCCTGCCGACCAGCGCACACGCCGGTTCTATGCTGCCAAACAACCCTTCGTGTGGATAGACCGCATGGGAGTGATAGACCAGGCCGACACGCTCCTCTCATTCCTGAAAGGGGTGGAGAAGGAGGGCATCAACCCCCGCATCTTCCGTACCGAACAGATTGAGGCCGACCTGGAAAGGGCACGCACACTCACGTTTGACAAGAAGAACCCCATCAACGACGTGTACGGACGACTGGAGTACAACCTCACCAGGGCGTACCTCAGATATGCCATCGGACAGAACTTTGGATTTATCGACCCCTCCAAGGCGCTCAACCGCTTTGAACTGGTGGGCGATGACACAGTCAAGGTGAAGTCGAAGGTCTTCGACATGCGCCTGCAACAGGCTGACGACAGCTACGTTTCTGCGGCCCTCCAACGCGTGACTGCCGACAGCGTGGGACCATTCCTGCGCTCCATACAGCCGCAGTCGCCTCTGTATGGCAGACTGCTCGGCGAACTGCAGCGCGCTGCTTCTGGAGAGTATCGCAAGAAGGTGCTGGTAAACCTGGAGAGGGCACGGTGGCGACTGAAGGACCCGCTGGAGAATTACGACAAGTATGTGTTTGTGAATGTGGCTGCACAACAGCTCTATGCCGTGTCGCCAGATTCCACCATGTCCATGCGCGTGGCATGCGGCAACCCCAAGACCAAGACGCCGCTGCTCTCCAGCAAGATCAAGCGCATGGAACTCAACCCCGTTTGGCGTATGCCGTACAGCATCATCAAGGGCATCGCGGGCAGGGCGGGCTCGTCGTCGTACTTCGCCTCCCGCAGATACTCCGTCTTCGACGGTGCAGGACGCAAGGTGGACCCGTCAAAGGTGACACGCGACCAACTCATGAGCGGACGCTATTCGGTGGTGCAGATGAGTGGCAGGGGCAACTCGCTCGGACGTATCGTCTTCCGCTTCGACAATAACCACTCCGTCTACCTGCACGACACATCCAGCCCCTGGGTGTTTCAGTCGGCCAACCGACTGGTGTCGCACGGCTGCATCAGGGTGCAGAGACCATACGACCTGGCTCTCTTCATGCTCAACGACAATAACCGCTCTGAGGCGGAACGTATCAAGTACTCCATGCAGAACGGCGGGGAGCGACGCGATACCACCGTGGTGCTCGACTCCGCGAAGATCATACGCCAACTGGCAGTGGACCCGCAGGTGCCTGTATGCCTGCACTATTTCACTATCTATCCCGACGCCGCCGGACGACTGCATGAATACTCCGATCCGTATGGCTACGACAAGATCATCGGCAACCTGCTCACTGCCATGATGAAATAGGTATGGCTGCCTCACCACTATACGATGAAGCCGAGGTGCTCCGCATGCTGGGGCACGACAGCGAACGACGGCAGGCCTTTGAACTGGTGGTGAGACATTACTCAGAACAGCTTTACTGGACCATACGCCGCTTCGTGCTCACCCACGAGGATGCTGACGACGTGCTGCAAAACACGTTTGTCAAGGCATGGCAGAACCTCCCCGCGTTTGAACGACGCTCCTCGCTCTCCACATGGCTGCACCGCATAGCGGTAAACGAGGCCATCGACCACCTGCGTCGCAACAAGAACCGCATCGCAGCAGAGCAGGTGGAACCTCTCGCACAGCGACTCCTGGCAGACGACTATTTCGACGGCGACCAGGCGGAGGCGCTCCTGCAACAGGCCATCGCCTCCCTGCCCGATGTGCAGCGCACCGTTTTCCTCATGCGCTACTATGATAACCTCCCCTACACAGACATCTCCAGCATCCTCGGCACCTCGGTAGGCGCCCTCAAAGCCTCCTACCACATCGCCACCCGCAAAATCAAGGATTTCTTAGACAAAGAGTAATCAAATTTGCAAAAAACTCAGACCATGAAAAAATTCTTATTTGTACTTATCATTTCGGCTACAATGTTTGCCAGTAATGTTTTTGGCCAGTTTACTATATATACCACGTATGATAACAAAAAAAGTGCAGTGTATGAAGTAGAGGATTTAACTCCAGCTGAGATGAAAATCTATAACAATGTTATTGAATCTGGAGCATCAAATGTAGCCGTAATGTTAATGATAAATGCAATGAGAGCATACTATAACCTAACTGAAGCTCCGGCAACCATTATTGATTATCATCTTGCAGAAGATTTGTTATCAGAAGATAAACAAGCTCGCAACATTGTTATAGAACTGATTAATACTACGACCAAGACAATAAAGGAAATAACATTTGAATTTGAATTCAAAAAATCCAGAAGACATGTATACGATAACAAGACAGGTGATAAATCCTGTAAACTAGTATTCAATTCTCCTCTTGAAGGACGCCCCGAACCAGAAAATCTTTTAGATGTTTACAAGAATATGATAAATTGCTATCATATTCTTCCTTTAGAAAAAGCTTCATATAAGAAACTATTTCATAATAAGAAAGCTAACACTTTATTATTAAAAAAATGTCTTATCAAATATACAGACGGCAGCACTTCAAACAAAGCGGCCATATTTGACAGAAGCTTTTCAGAAGACGAAACATTATTAAATGACGGACCATTGAAACCATTTGTTGAATCAAACAAAAAA
>OMSQ01000026.1 GCA_900313805.1 uncultured Prevotella sp.
AATAATTTTTCTTTGGTATACCGCTCACTTATTCGTACCTTTGACTTCGTCTAAGTTACTTCCGTTCGGGTATACCAAATAAAAAATATTTTTTATTTGGTATACCGCTCACTTATTCGTACCTTTCTATGCCTTGGTGTAGGAAGCGGAGGAAGGAGGAGACGTCTTCGTCGTAACTGTAAGAGCCTGTGAGCGGGTGGCCTTGGTTGTCTACTGCCACATAGAAAGGTTGGGTGAGATGGCCGAACTTCATCTGCTGGAGGAAGCTCCATTTATCGCCTATGGTGCGGAGCGTCTTTGAGGAACCGTCGGGCAGGAGCACAGAGGACTGCTGGGGAAGTGCCGTCTTGTCGTCGACGAAGAGGGAGATGAGCACATAGTCATCATTGAGCAGCGACTGCACTTGCGGGTCGGTCCATACAGCGGCCTCCATCTTGCGGCAGTTGACGCAGCCGAAGCCGGTGAAATCGAGCAGCACGGGTTTGTGGTGCTGAGCGGCGTAAGTCATGCCTTGTTCATAGTCGGTGAACTGCGCCCTCACCTCCTTGGCATAGAGGTTGAAGTCCTGAGTGTACATAGGCGGTGCGAAGGCGCTTACGGCTTTGCAGGGTGCGCCCCACAGTCCTGGTACCATATATACGCTGAAAGCCAGAGAGCACAGCCCGAGCATGATACACAACACAGGCATGGGTTTAGACGGGGAACCGTCGGCAACATCGCTCTGAAACTTAAACATGCCGATGAGATATAGGCCGAGCAGGGCGAAGATGACTATCCAGAGCGAGAGGAACACCTCGCGGTCGAGCAGATGCCAGCCGTATGCCAGGTCGGCCACGGAAAAGAACTTGAGGGCAAAGGCCAATTCTATGAAACCGAGCGACACCTTTATAACATTCATCCACGAGCCAGACTTAGGTGTCTGTTTGAGCCATGCGGGGAAGAGTGCGAAGAGAGTAAAGGGCAGAGCCAAAGCCAGTGCAAAACCCAGCATGCCGAAAGCCGGTCCTAACCACTGTCCGGAGGTAGAGGCCTGGACGAGCAGGAGTCCCACTATCGGTGCTGTGCATGAGAACGACACAAGAGCCAGAGTGAAGGCCATGAGGAAGATGGAGATGAGACCAGTAGTGCTCGAGGCCTTGCTGTCGACCTTATTAGCCCATGATGAAGGTAGTCGGAGTTCGAACCATCCGAAGAACGATAGGGCGAAGACCACCAGCAAGACGAAGAAGAAGATATTGAACACCGCATTGGTGGCCAGTGAATTGAGCGTCTGTGCACCGAAGATGGCGGTGACCACCAGTCCGAGGAGCAGATAGATGACCACGATGCTGGCACCGTAGGTGAAGGCATCGCGAATACCCCGCTGGCGGTTGTCCTTGGAGCGTTTAAGGAAGAAGCTGACCGTCATGGGGATGATAGGCCACACACAGGGGGTGAATAGCGCGAGCAGTCCACCGACAAAGCCCATAAGGAAGATATATATCCAGGAATGGTCGGTGACATCATCGCCCTCGTTGGCCTTCAGTTCATCAACAGATGGTGCCCACCAGCCGTTGTGACTGACAGCTAGGGTGTCGGCTACGGCAGAGACGAGCATGCTGTCGGCAGAGAGAGGCGTAGAGAGTGTATCGGCATTGGCGAGAGTGGCTACCTCTGGTTGTGGGTTATCCAGCACCGGTGCCGGCTCTGCACCCTTGCTAACTACGTTCTCCTCGACTTTTGTTTCAGCCGGTCCCTTGCCGGAGAAGTCAAAATCTACCGATGTGGGAGGCATGCACATACGGTCGTTGCATGCGCCATACTCCAGATATCCTTTGATGTGATATTCGGGTGCAGAGACCTTGTACTTCTGAGTGAAGGTCACCTGCTGTTCAAAGAAGCTCACCTTCATGCCGAAGACTGGGTCGTCCTGGGTTATCACCTTGCCTGCTGCGATGAGCGAACCCTGCGGAGCAGCCCCAGTCGACCCTTCGTCGTTAAACGATGCCGGTGTGGGTCCGCCGTCGGGTATGTCGGGAGCATAGACATGCCACCCTGCATCGATGGAAGCAGAGAAGACGACATGCACCTCAGAGGGTGACACCTGTTTCTGCTGTACGGAGAAATGCACTGGAGAGGGTTGTGCAGCCAGGTGCAAGAAACACAGCAGAAAGGCGAAGAGGGTGAAATATTTCTTTGACATGATAATTCCTTACTGTTTACGGTGAGACTTATGTGTCATTATGTCGAGCACGAAGCGGTCGGTCTGGTCCATACCCTGACTGCCTATTGCCACGAGGTTTTGTATGCTCTGGTCCACATCATCATCGATGATACCTTCTACATCGGTGACATAGCGGTGGCGTATGGCCATCATAGCGCTGAGCACAGCCGTGCCCACCCCGGAAGTGAGTTTGAGAGCGCAGGAGGGTTTTGCCCCGTCGCAGATCATACCGGTGAGGTTGGCTATCATGTTTTTCACGGAGTATGCCACCTGTTCGAAGGAGCCTCCCATGAGATAGGCTATGCCGCAGCTGCTGCCCGTGCTTGCCACCACACATCCGCAGAGAGCGGAGAGCGAGCCCAGGTGCTGTTTAATATATATGGCAGTGAGATTGCTGAGAATGAGTGCACGTATGAGTTCCTCCTCGGTATTATGGTTTTCCTGTGCGAAGACCACCACCGGCATAGTGGTGCAGATGCCCTGGTTGCCACTGCCGCTATTGCTCATGACCGGTATCATGGCGCCAGCCATGCGAGCATCGCAGGCACAACTGGTGATAGAGAGGATTTTAGAGAAGATGCTGTCGCCCATGATGCCTCGTCCGAGCGGACTGCAGAGCGTCTTACCGAGTTCATGTCCGTAGTTCTCTTTCAGTCCGCTATTTGCCGCCTCCTCATTCAGTCGTTTAGCCTCGAGAATAAACCGCAGTTGTTCGAGTGGAGTTGTTGTAGCAAATTCATAAACTTTTTTCAAGGTAAGAGACACCTGTGACTGCGCACTTTCCTCCTGACATGCTTCTTGTTGAAAAACGATTTGCGAATCACGCCTGATGAAGACAAAGTGAGTGTGCGAGCCCTTTATCACAGTCTCTGCCTCATGGTTTCCTGCCGACACCTCGGCACGGATATAGAGTTTATCTTTGTCGTGTTCTTCGAGAGCGATATGTATGCGCTGTTCGTCTATAAATATTTTTCCTCGCTTCACATCATCTGGAGTGATGTCGCGGAGCACTTCGAGCATGTATTCCGAGCGGCCAGCCAGCGCTCCGAGAGCCACTGCTATGGGCAGTCCCACCATGCCCGTACCAGGTATGCCCACTCCCATGGCATTTTTCAATATGTTTGCACTGAGGTGCAGGTCGATACGTTCGGGTTGGTAGCCGAGAGTCTCGCGTGCCTTTGCCACACAGAGAGCCACGGCAATTGGTTCGGTACAGCCTATTGCCGGCACCACCTGCTGATGTATGAGTTGTAGGATTTCCTTAGTCTCGTTTTGTGTAATCATGGGAATATGTCTTATAAGCTTTCGTTATCAGTCCATGCGTGCGAGGTAGTCTTCGTATGAGAAGTGCCGGAGCACCTCTATCTGCCCGTTGAGATGACGTATGGCGAGGTCGGGGTGCCCTACCCCATTGAACATGTTTGTTTTGACAGTGGTATAGTGTATCATATCCTCGAACACTATCTGTTCTCCGATGCTGAGTTCGTGTGTGAACTGCCACGACCCGAGGTAATCGCCAGAAAGACAACTATTGCCTCCGAGTCTGTATATGTGTTCTCCTTTCGAGTCGGCCTCTACTATCTGTGCCCCCCTTACCTCTGGCATGTATGGCATTTCCAGACAATCGGGCATGTGGCAAGTGAAACTGACATTGAGTATGGCGGTGCGTATGTCGTGGTCGGTCACTATGTCGACCACCTCGGCCAGCAGTTCCCCTGTCTGCCAAGTGAAGGCGCTACCAGGTTCAAGGATGATGCTGAGGTGCGGATATCGTTTTTGGAAGTCTGTGAGAGTAGAGATGAGCAGCGGTATGTTGTATCCCTTTCTAGTGACTAGGTGTCCTCCTCCGAAGTTTATCCACTTGGCCTGCATGAGCCAGTGATGGAACTTTCTTTCGATATGAGTGAGAGTTCTAGCAAACTCCTCTGCGCTGCTTTCACAGTGGCAGTGGCAGTGCAGTCCATGAATGCCTTCGGGCAGCGAGTCGGGCATTCTGTCGGCCGTCACGCCGAAGCGTGTGCCTGGTGCGCATGGGTTGTATATAAGAGTTTCCACCTCGGAGTATTCGGGGTTGATGCGCAGTCCGAAGGATATTTCGGGATTGGCCTTGGTTGCCAGGAAAGCGAGTCGTTGATACTGCGAGAGAGAATTGAAGGTGAGGTGTGAGGAGATGGCGGCTATCTGTGCTATCTCCTGTTCGGTATATGCAGGACAGTAGGCATGTACGGGAGCGCCGAACTTCTCATATCCCATTCGTGCCTCGAAGAGCGAGCTGGCGGTAGTGGCCTGTATATATGGTCGGAAGAGAGGCAGAGTTTTCCACCAGGCGAAGGCTTTAAAGGCGAGGATGAACTGCACATGAGCCTGCTGCTGAATGCCGGCTATAGTCTGCAGATTGTCTATCAGTTTTTGCTCATCGAGCAGATAAGTAGGAGTCATGTTAAAAACCATAAAAATAAAAACAAAGCAAAAATAATAAAAAAGCAGAGATGAGCCCAAATTTTATCGAATAAAATTGTTTATCTGATACAATTTTAATACTTTTGCAATCAGATATGAAACTCGCACTAATGACCCGTCCCACATTCTTTGTGGAGGAAGACAAGATAATAGACACTCTGTTTGACGAAGGTTTGGACGATTTGCATATATTCAAGCCCTCTTCTTCGCCTATTTATGTGGAGCGTCTGTTGTCGTTATTATCTGATGATTATTATCGTTATATCACTGTACACCACCATTTTTACCTGAAGCAGGAATTTGGTCTGCGTGGCATTCATCTGGAGCAGGCCGACACAGAGCGTCCGGATGGTTACAAGGGCAACTTCAGTCGTTCGTGCAGCGACCTGAGTATGTTGCAGCAGAGCAAGAAGAAGTCGCGCTACGTATTTCTTCACAACATATTCGACAGTATTTCCGAGCCGTCACTCACCCGCACGTTCAGCAGCGAGCAGTTACTCACGGCCTCACGTCAGGGTTTGATAGACAAGCATGTGTATGCCCTGGGCGGAGTGACAGCCGAGCATGTTCGCATGCTTGGCGATCTGGGTTTTGGCGGAGTAGTGATATGCGGTGATTTATGGAGTAGGTTTGACATACACAATGGAAGTGACTTCAAGAATGTAATCAACTATTTCATACAATTGCGCCAGGCCTGTGGATATTGACATTACTTTTACACAATACAAATAAATCTACATAGAAAGATGGAAAAAGAAACTTTCATGGTATTTTCCGGTACTGCCACCAAATACCTTGCAGAAAAGATTTGTCAGAGTTTAGGTTGTCCCTTAGGTAAGTTGCAGTTCACTCGTTTTTCCGACGGTGAGTTTGCCGTGTCCTACGAGGAGAGTGTCCGTGGCCGTGACATTTTCCTGGTACAGAGCACCTTCCCCAACAGCGACAATCTGATGGAGCTGCTATTGATGATAGATGCAGCCAAGCGTGCATCCGTGCGTACCATCAATGCCGTGATACCCTATTTTGGCTGGGCCCGTCAGGACCGCAAAGACAAGCCCCGCGTGAGCATAGGTGCCAAGTTGGTTGCTGATCTGCTGAGTGTGGCTGGTGTGAACCGTGTGATTACCATGGACTTGCATGCAGATCAGATACAGGGATTTTTCAACGTGCCCCTGGATCACCTGTATGCCTCGGGTGTGATACTGCCCTACCTGCAGAGTCTGAACCTGCCTGACCTGTGCATAGCCTCGCCCGACGTGGGTGGTTCGAAGCGTGCCAACACATACGCCAAGTATCTTGGTTGTCCGCTGGTATTGTGCAACAAGACCCGTGCCCGTGCAAACGAAGTGGAGTCGATGCAGATAATAGGCGATGTGAAGGGTAAGAACGTGGTGATAGTGGACGATATGGTAGACACCGCAGGCACCATCACCAAGGCCGCCGACATCATGAAGGCAGCCGGAGCCAAGAGTGTACGTGCCGCTGCCTCGCACTGTGTGATGAGCGGTCCGGCCAGTGAGCGTGTGCAGGACTCTGCCCTGGAGGAGATAGTGTTTACCGACTCCATCCCCTACAGCAACCGTTGCGCCAAGGTGAAGCAGCTGTCTGTAGCCGACATGTTTGCCGAAACCATACGTCGTGTGGTGAACAACGAGAGCATTAGCGACCAGTATATCATCTAAAGGTTTGCTGGCATGCGTCACCCCATTATATACGCCTTATTGTCACTGCTGTTGTTGGTGGGCTGTGCCCACCAGCATCAGCGTGGCGAATACGAAGTGCTGGGCACAGTGGAAGGTCTGGATGACGGTGACACCATATATGTGACGAACGACCTGCAAGACCTGAAGCAGACAGACACGCTGATAGTAAAGGACCAGAAATTCAGTTTCCGCGGCAATACCGACAGCAGCAGGCTGTACGCAGTATATAGTGCAGAAGACAAGGCGGTGATGACCCCCTTCTTTGTAGAGCCAGGCACCATCAACGTGAGTCTGAGCAACCGCAGACTGGGCAGCGTATCTGGCACAGAGAATAACGAGCAGTTGCAGGAGGTGAACGACTCGCTGATGTACTTCATAGAGAAGCAGAACGACCTGATGGTAAGCATGCATTCTTCTGGCAGCACATCGAAGGCCTTGTATGACAAGAGCATGAAAGAGCTCAATGCGCTGTACGAGAGAGTGAACAGATACATGTATGACACCGCCGAGCGCAACATAGACAACGACCTAGGTTATCTGATAATTGGGGTATATACCAAGGGACTGATTATAGGTAATGGAGACCGCGAGAAGATAAAAGAGCGTCTGGACCTGATAGAGCGTCTGCCGGAAGACAAGCGAGCACTCATGCAGGATGAGATAGAACTGCTGAAAAAATATTTGGAGCCCGACGATGCTGTTCAGACAGAAGGCGGCATGCTGAATGACATCCTGTTACCCGACAATGAGGGCAACAAGGTGAGCGTTCTGGCAGAGGTAAAGAAGCACAAAGTGACTGTGATAGACTTTTGGGCGAGTTGGTGTGCTCCGTGCATACGTGCCGTGCCAGACATGGTGCAGTTGTGGAACAAATACAAGGACAAGGGGCTTGGAATCATAGGCATATCACTCGACACCGACCGAAAGGCCTGGAACAAGGCCATACAGAGCAAGGGTATGACATGGCAGCATGTTTCAGACCTGGCCGGATGGGACAGTGAGGCTGCCCGTGAATACAACATACAAGCAATTCCAGCCACCCTTCTGGTGGACAATGGAGGCAAGATACTACAAGCCAACCTTGGGAACATAGAGCAACTAACAGAGCGCATAGAGGAAGAGCTGAAATAACACAGACATTCTTAACCCTAGTCTGGTTACATGTATATTCAACTTTTTTCAGCAATAATAAGAAGCACCGAGAGCCTTTGTGACTCCCGGTGCTTCTTGTATTAATGTATCTATATGGTTTACAACCACTTAACATAAGCGAAGTCCTGACGGTGAGGCAGGTTCTTGTTCTTGGGATACATACGTATGGCCAGTTTGAACATGCCAGCATGAGCGGGTTCGATAATGTTTTCGAAGGTATAGAGATTACCATCACTCTTAACCATCTTGAAGGGTTTCACGTTGAAGATTTTCTCTTCGCCCTTCTCATTAGTAGTGACAGCCACCATCTCCAGTCCGACAGCATCGTCGAGGCCCTGTTCGTCCAGGACAACATTCACTTTGGACTTCACTCCAGTCTCAGCACCAACTTCTCTGATATCAGAATCCATAGACACCACATGTATGGCATCCCAGCGTTCTGCCACGGCTTCCTTCCACAGTGCGATTTCGCGAGCCAGTGCATTGTTGTCCTTCTGCAGGAGAGCAGAGCGCTTAGCCATCTTGTTGTAGAACTTGTCGTAGTAGTCGTCGAGCTGACGCTTCATGGTATAGTGAGGAGCGATGGTAGCGATAGAGTTCTTGATAGTTTTCACCCAACCCTCGCTATAGCCCTTCTCATTCTTATCGAAGAAGAGAGGAACGATCTCGTTTTCGAGCAGTCCGTAAATAGTAGCAGCATCGAGCTGATCTTGGTAAGACTGATTCTCGTATGTGCGCTTCTCGGTGAGAGCCCATCCTGCTCCCTCGCGATAGCCTTCGAGCCACCAACCGTCGAGCACAGAGAGGTTTACCACACCGTTCATCTCTGCCTTTTCACCAGAGGTACCAGAGGCCTCGAGGGGACGAGTGGGAGTATTCATCCAGATGTCAACACCTGACACCAGGCGGCGTGCGAGTTGGAAATCGTAGTCCTCGAGGAAGATAATCTTGCCGAGGAATTCCGGTCTCTGGCTGATCTCATAAATCATCTTTATAAGACCCTGTCCTGCGACATCGGCCGGGTGAGCCTTACCCGAGAAGATGAACTGCACGGGATGCTGCGGGTCGTTGACAATCTTAGAGAGGCGTTCGAGGTCAGTGAAGAGCAGATGTGCGCGCTTGTAAGTAGCGAAGCGGCGGCAGAATCCAATCATGAGCGCATTGGGGTTGATTTTCTGCAGGAGAGAAACCACCCTTGAGGGGTCGCCCTGGTTTTTGAGCCATCCTTCGCGGAATTTTTCGCGGATGTACTTGACGAGTTTGTTTTTAAGAGCCATGCGAGTAGCCCATATCTCCTCATCGGGCACATTGTATATAGCGTGCCAGATCTCCTCATTGCTCTGATCGCTGAGGAACGATGCATCGAAATACTTAGCATAGAGTTTTTTCCACTCGGTGGCAGCCCATGACGGGAAGTGTACGCCATTGGTCACATATCCCACGTGGTTCTCTTCTGGATAGTATCCCTTCCAGATGGGAGCGAACATCTTCTGGCTCACCAGTCCGTGCAGTTTACTTACGCCGTTGATTTCCTGACAGGTATTGCAAGCGAAAGTAGACATAGAGAACTTCTCGGAGTGGTCGTTGGGGTTCTGTCGTCCCATGCCGATAAACTCATCCCAAGAGATGCCGAGAATGGCGGGATAGTTGCTCATGTACTTGCCAAAGAGTCCCTCGTCGAAATAGTCGTGACCTGCAGGTACGGGAGTGTGACAGGTATAGAGGCCCGACACGCGTACCAGTTCCATAGCCTGGTTGAACGACATGCCCGACTGCACATAGTCGCAGAGTCTCTGCAGGTTGCACAATGCGGCATGGCCCTCATTACAGTGGTAGATCTGCTTTTTGATGCCCAGTTTCTTGAGAGTGAGCATACCACCGATACCGAGCAGTATTTCCTGTTTCAGGCGGTTTTCCCAGTCACCTCCATAGAGAGAGTGAGTGATGGGTTTGTCAAACTCAGAGTTCATCTCATTGTCAGTATCGAGCAGGTAGAGAGGTATACGTCCCACGTTAACCCTCCACACATAAGCGTGTACCTGGTAGTTCATATAGGGCACATCAACCACCATAGGATTGCCTTCAGCATCGAGTTGTCTCTCTATTGGCAGAGAGTTGAAGTTCTGTGCATCATAGTTGGCAATCTGCTGTCCGTCTATGCTGAGCGACTGTTTGAAGTATCCGAATCTGTAGAGGAAACCGATGGCGCACATGTCCACGTTGCTGTCAGATGCTTCCTTGAGGTAATCACCTGCGAGCATGCCGAGGCCGCCGGAGTATATTTTCAGAACCTGGTTGATGCCATACTCCATGCTGAAGTAAGCCACAGACGGTCTTTTGCTATTTGGTTTGACATTCATGTACTTGTGGAACATAGCCATGACCTTTTCCACATTTTCCATGATGCCCTTATCCTTGACGATAAGTTCCTTTCTATCATAACTGAGGCGCTCAAGCAGCATTACGGGGTTGTGTCCCACCTCTTCGTAGAGAGATTCGTCGAGACTTCTCCAGAGGTCTCTTGCTTCATGGTTCCAAGCCCACCACATATTGTGAGCCAGTTCATCGAGGCATTGCAGCTGTTTTGGTAATCTTGATTTTACGGCCACCTCTCTCCACTGTGGAGAGTTGGAGTAATCAGCTTTAATCTTCATAGTTAATACTGTGTTTTATAGATGATTATTTCTTTTCTGTGCATTAGTGAGGGCAATGTGATAAGCTTCATAATAGTATTGTATGAAGTTAGACCACAGGGCCTTTTTAGAGAGTTTATCGGCTGCGGCACGCGCCTTCTTCACCTGTTCTGGAGTGAAGTTGGAGAACTGCGCCACAGTATCTTTGATGGCATCAGCCACTTCGGAGTAGTTATAGTCTGTACGGTGTATCACCTCAACACCATCCTCGATATGTCGGTATGTTCCAGCCTCCTTGTTAGCCCAGAGTCCGAAACCAGCCAGGTCGGTAGTGATGCAAGGCACCTTGAATGCCACGGCCTCGAGCGGAGTATATCCCCAGGGCTCATAGTATGAAGGATAGATGCAGAGGTCGTTGCCAAGCACCAGGTCATAGTAAGTGATATTGAGCACGCCGTCGTCGCCAGTAAGGTAGCATGGCAGGAAGATGAGTTTCACCTTGTCCTCCTTCCTGTTCCACATATTGAGGAATTTGAGCATGCCCAGCACATTATCATGACTCATATTGTGCAGCCAGTGAGTGACGAGAGGCACTTCGAGCGGAGTATCATATTTTTTTCCGCTATTCATTCGTTCAACCAAGTCTTTTCTTGGTTCTCCAACCCACCCTGGTACCTCAATGAATGCCAGCACCGTTTTGTTGAGGTCTTTGTCACGCAGCAGACGGTTCATTGCTTCGATGTAAACGTCCACTCCCTTGTTTCGGAATTCATATCTGCCGCTGGTAGAGACGATCAGTACGTCATCATCCAGGTCAGTACCCAGCAGGGCATTTGCCAAGTTGATGAGCACCTTTCTGGCACTCTTCCGTTTTTGTGTGAACTGTGCCCCTTTTGGCACGAAATCGTTTTCGAATCCGTTTGGCAGCACCACGTCCACTGGTTTGTCGAGCAGTTCCTTACACTCATTGGCAGTGATATCGCTAACTGTGGTGAAGCAGTCTACATTCTTCGCGGTTTGTTTCTCGATGGAGTGCTTACTCTGCATATTGAGTTCACCTGCCATCTGGTCGCCGTTGTATGCGAACAGATAGTCGTAGAGCGGTTTGTTATTGCCAGCGATAGAACGTCCGATACTTGTGGCGTGTGTAGTAAATAGTGTGGCCACCTGCGGCAGTTCATGCTGCAGATAGAGCGCTCCCATACCTGTCATCCACTCATTGGCATGATAGACCACCTTTTGTGATGCGTCAAGGTAGGTATTGTAGAAGCTCTCCACCACCTTTGCAGCTGCGTATGAGAACATGGATGCCTCATCATAATCGCCATAGGCATGTAGGCTATCTACCTGATACCACTCCCACATCTCAGCATAGATTTGGTCTTTCTTCGAGAAGAAAGGCTTGAAATCTACGAGCAGGGCTACCGGATTGCCGTGAACGTTCCACCGTCCGATTCTAACGTTGAGTTGTTGAGCGTGAAGAACTTCTCTCCATTCAGTGAAGAGAGAGTCATCGGCCACAAAATAAGGAGAGGGATTATCCTCGGTCCAGCAGTCTGGCCCAATGAATATAATTCTGTCTGTGAGTTTGTCTTGCAGTGTCTTAGCTCTTGTAGACAAAACAGTGTAAATGCCACCTACTTTATTACAGACTTCCCAACTTGACTCGAAAATATAGTTGGGAAACAACAAATCTTTTTCCATGAAAAACTAATATTAGTGCTGCAAAGTTAATAGAAAAGCACAAAAAAAATGCATATTACACTCATTTTTTTTTAAGTCTACATATAATTATTGATATAAGATATGCAGATAGTAAATATTTTTTTGTACCTTAGCCGCGTTATGAAAAAAATGATTTTTTCAATGCTGCTTATGTTGTCGGTACTGTCAGCATGGAGCCAGGAAGCACAAGATAGTTTGCCATTCAAGGTGACATTGGTAAACAAGGAGTATCAGGTATGCATATACATGAATCTGTATGACAAAAACATCCGTGTGCCAGGTCAGGACATCTACGGCGATCTGCCTGGCTATTTCGCAGCCGACCGAGACAGCAGGCTGTGGCTGATAGTAGACGGCGAGCTGACAGGCGAGAATAGCGCACGTCTGGAGTTTGTCAACGATTTCGGCAGTGAGGATCTGGTTTGCGACCTGAAGTACGAGGGTAAGGGCAGATATACGCTCCACAGGGTGAGCGGTTCCACACTGAAGATAGTAGTAAACAAGAAGTGGCTGAAGATACCCAAGACACTGGAGATGAAAGTAAGGGAATAGGCAATACAGATGCCATCATAAAAGGAGAGTGCCCGCCATTTGGCGAGCACTCTCATTTTTGAAAGAAGGCGGCTTCCTACTCTCCCGCATTGCATTGCAGTACCATCGGCGC
>OMSQ01000023.1 GCA_900313805.1 uncultured Prevotella sp.
AAAGGTAGTGCAAGGCGAGAGAAATACAAAACAAACAACGCAGTTTTTGTTTTTATTTCCGAGCCGCCGCCTACCTTCGCGTCAGCAAATGTAGTGCAAGACGAGAGAAATACCAAAAATAATTTTTGGTTTTTCCAATCCCGAAACTCCGGATAATCTGCAAAAACCGGAAAATCCGTTTTTTTTTTATTTGATTAACAGTTTATTTGTCGTAATATCTTGCTCTTTTAATATCTTTGCATCCGATTTAGCAGACTGTATGAAGATAATACGCATTTTCTCACGCCTTATAGGGCGTTTCAAATATATCATCACCATTCTGGTCTCCCTGGTTATTCTCGGGGCGGTTGGTGAGAATAGCTGGCTCAGTCAGCGTGAGTACAATAGTCAGATTAGGCAACTGAAGGCAGAGATTGGGGAGCTAAATCGTCAATATAAGGCTGACTCCTTGCGTCTTGATGAACTTGACAAATCACCGCAAGCCATTGAGAAGATAGCCCGTGAGCGATATTTCATGAAGGCCGACGACGAGGATATTTTCGTGCTCAGCGATGAGATAGAAGGAGAGGAGGACGATGAAGCAACTGAATAAATGGCAGACCATAGTCTTCCTTGCAGCAGGTGCACTCATGGTCATAGGTGCCGGTTGTTTCTCACTCATGTTCCACCAGGAGGTGGCGTGCTGGGTGTTTGCCGCCGGTGCGCTCATGTTCGTAGCCATGCAGGCCGAGCAACGATACGACGGTCCCGACATCACCATACGCCGCTTGCGTCGTATACTGCTCTTCGCCGGCTTCCTCTTCCTGCTCTCTGCAGCACTGATGGTAGATACCGTGCATCACTATATGATGCCCTGGTTCGACAATATTGAGACATACATACAATACGCATACAACAAATGGGTCATCACCCTGCTTGCGGCAGCAATAATCGAGGTATATGCCACACACCGCCTGTCGCACGAAATCGCTAAACAAAACGCCAATCACAACAAACCTCATGAATAAACTGCTCTGCATCTTCGCTGCCTTTGCCACACTGACCTCGTGCATGTCTTCATACAGTCTCGATGGCACTACCAATGTGTCGCTGCTCGATGGCAGGATGCTATACCTGAAGGTGTTTGATACCGATGAGATGGTAAACCGCGATTCATGCGAAGTGGTGCATGGCAAGTTCCACTTCTCAGGTTCGCTCGATACTGCTACCATTGCCTCTATCTACATGGATAACAACAACCTCATGCCCCTGGTGCTCGAGGATGGCGATATCTCAATACGTATTGACCAGACACAGATGGTGCTCAGTGGCACACCGCTCAACGACAGCCTATATTCCTTTCTGAGAAATTACGAGGAACTGCAGATGCGTAACGACGACCTCGTGCACAAGCACGATCAGGCCATCATGAACGGACACGACATGCAGCAAGTGGTGCCACAACTGCAGCAGGAAGCCGTGGATATAGCAAAGCAACTTGACCAACTGGTCACAGGCACTATTGCCAACAATTTCGACAATGCTCTCGGCCCAGGCATTTTCATGATCGTGACAGCCAGTTACCCCTTTCCCGAGATGCGCCCATGGATAGTGGATGTGATGAGCAAGGCTACACCACGCTTCAAGGACGATGCATACGTCAGACTCTATGTGAGTGAGGCGCAGCACTACCAAAACCTGCAAAACGGACTTGAGACGCTGCCGCAACCTCCGGCACAGGCCAATAATGCCACTCCGGCACCACAACCACCCACACCCAACCAAATGGCCAAACCAGCCCAATAACTGCTACATACCTGCTGATACATGGACACACTCATCACCAATGTCAAGATTGTAAACGAAGGCCGTGTCTATGACGGATATCTGGCCATCGAGGGAGACACCATAGCCGAGATAGGAGAGGGTGATGCCCCCGACTTCCAGCCCCACCGCACTATAGATGCCGGTGGCGCTTTGCTCTTGCCTGGCGTCATCGATACCCATGTGCACTTCCGTGAACCAGGACTGCAGCAGAAGGCTGATATCAGAAGCGAGAGCAGGGCAGCAGCCTGTGGAGGAGTCACCACCTACTTCGACATGCCCAACACAGTGCCGCAGACTACTACCATCGAAGCACTCGAGGATAAGTATGCGCGGGCACAGAAGGACAGCGCAGTCAACTATGCCTTCCTCTTCGGTGCCACAAACGATAACTACAAACTCTTTCCGCATCTCGACGTACACCGTGTGCCAGCCATAAAACTATTCATGGGCTCATCCACTGGCAATATGCTCGTGGACAGACGCGAGGCTCTCGACAATATCTTCCGCACGGCACCACTGCCCCTAATGGCACACTGCGAGGATAGCACGATTATCGCTCGCAACATGCAGCTTGCACAGATGATGTACGGCGACGACCCCGATGTGTGCCACCATCCCGAGATACGGTCGGCCAAGGCCTGCTATGAGTCTACTGCCCTGGCCGTATCGCTGGCAAATGCCCACCACCAGCGCCTGCACGTGGCTCATGTCACCACGGCACGCGAACTGCAACTCTTCTCACCCGTCACCTCAGAGTCGCTGCCTCTTGTCACTGCCGAGGCAGTAGTGGCTCATCTGCTCTTCACCGATGCCGACTACGCCACTCTTGGCACACGCATCAAGTGCAACCCCGCGGTGAAGACTATGGCTGACAGAGAGGAACTGCGCCGCGCCATCACCGACGGACGTATATATACCGTGGCCACTGACCATGCCCCACACCTCATAGCCGACAAACAGGGTGGGGCACAACGAGCCGCTTCGGGCATGCCAATGATACAGTTTTCACTCGTGTCCATGCTGCAACTCGTAGACGAGGGCGTGTTGACGGTCACACAAGTGGCTGACCTGATGTGTCACCACCCCGCTCACCTCTTCCAGATATCAAAGCGCGGATACCTGCGTCAGGGCTATAAGGCCGACCTGGTGTTGGTGGAGCGTGGTAAGCCTTGGACGGTGACGACTGAGGATGTGAAGAGCAAGTGCGGATGGAGCCCGGTAGAGGGACGTACCTATAACTGGCGGGTGATACACACCTTCTGCAATGGACAACATGTTTACAATCATGGACTCGCCGACGACATCAGTTGCGGTCAGCCCGTTGACTTCAGATACTGATCAGTCATGACACATCAGTTGTCTTTCCATATACACGACGTGGCACCCTATATCAACTGGGTGTATTTCTATTACGCTTGGGCTCTCGGTAAAGATGCTGTCGAGGAGCGCTCCCGCCTGCGCCGCGATGCCGACGACCTGATGCGGCGCATGGATGCGCGCTACCACACCTACACACGTTTCGCCATACTGCCAGCCGTGAGTGATGGTGATGATATCATCGTGGACGGTACACGCATGCCCATGCTCAGACAACAGCACGCCGAGGCAGACAAGCCCTGTCTGTCACTCGCCGACTTCATCAGACCGGCAGAGCAGGGGCAGACAGACCGAATCGGAATATTTGCTGCTACCGTCGACTATGAGATGGAGCACCCTACAGGTGCCGACGACTATCAGCGTATGCTTCACCAGACTGTGGCTGACCGACTGGCAGAGGCCACTGTGGAAAGAATGCACCAACTGGTGCGTACCAAATACTGGGGCTACGCACCACACGAAAACCTTACCATCGATGAGATGCATGCCGAACGGTTTCAGGGCATACGACCGGCTGTGGGATACCCCTCACTACCCGATACCAGCATGAACTTCGTCATCGACTCACTGCTCGGACTGCATCATATAGGCATCACACTCACTGAACACGGAGCCATGCGACCTCATGCTTCCGTATCAGGACTGATGATAGCACACCCCCTGGCACACTATTTCAGCATCCCAAGAATAGGAGAAGACCAGTTGCGCTCATACGCCCGTCGTCGTGGGGTGCCAGAACCCATAATGCGGCGCTTCTTACAGTCTATATTGGCAAACTGACACAGATACTCTTATGATAACAAAGAATCTACTCTTATACCTGCTGCTCATCATCCTGCCCGACCTGTACATATACAGGCGCTTCGTGGCACGCCGCCACATAGCACGGTGGAAAAAGCTGCTTTGGTGGCTGCCCTGCCTGCTTATGTTGTGGCTCACATACCAGATGGCCACTACCGATCAGTTTATCCCCGACGACAACCGGCTGCTATTCATCTATCTCTTGCTGTTGGGCGTATGCGTGGTGTCCAAGGCGGTGTTCGCACTCTGTTCTATTGTGGGGCGCGGTGTGGCACGCCTCTTTCATTCGCATAAGAACTGGGGTAATATGGTGGGACTCTTCGGCGCTCTCGGCACCGTCTATGTCACTGTCTACGGTCTCACCGCTGGCTTTGCATCATTAGAGGTCACACACCACGACTTCACATCGCCCGCCGTGCCCCGCTCTTTTGATGGCTACCGCATAGCTGTGCTTTCCGACTTGCATGTGGGCAGTTACCAGGGCGACAAACAGTATATACTGCAAAATGTGCTCGACACGCTGCGCTCGCTCGATGCCGACATGGTCTGTTTCGTTGGCGACCTGCAGAACATGAACCCCAGCGAGGTGGAAGAACACCGCCACTTGCTCAATTCCATACCCTCGCGCGACGGTGTGTTCTCCGTACTTGGCAATCATGACTACGGCATGTATGCTAGTCCCCACAAGAAGGTGCAGGACTCTCTCACCCATAAGATGATTGACGTGCAGCGACAGATGGGATGGACCCTGCTCCTCAACGAGAACCGTGTGGTGCGCCGAGGCAATGACTCTATCTTTGTGGCCGGAATGGAAAACCAGGGCAACAAGGCGCGTATGCCACAAAGGGCACGACCCGACCTGGCCATGAAGGGCATTCCAAAGGGCGCCTTCACTATCATGCTCGAACACGACCCTACCTCTTGGCGCTCTATGATTCTGCCTGAAACTACGGCACAACTCACGTTTAGCGGTCATACACACGGCGGACAACTGGCACTATTCGGTATCAAGGCCGGAGACCTGATGTATTCCGAAAATGACGGATTGTACGAGGAGCAGGGACGCTCGCTCTATGTCTCCCATGGCGTGGGCGGACTGCTGCCACTGCGCTTCGGACTGCCGGGCGAGGTAGCACTCATCACTCTTCATCACAAAACAACATCTGAACAATGAAATACCTCTATCGCATCTATCAGACCCTGGTGGCAGTGCCAATAGGCATCGTCATCACTATATTGACGGCACTTGTCACCATCATCGGCTGTCTGCTCGGCGGCGGACATTTCTTCGGCTATTACCCTGGCAGGGCGTGGGCATGGCTCATGCTCAAACTCTTCCTCCTGCCCGTAAAGGTGGAAGGACGTCACCACTTGGAGAAAGGACAGTCGTATGTATGTGTGGCTAATCACCAAGGGGCCTTCGACATCTTCCTCATCTATGGACATCTGAACCGCAACTTCCGGTGGATGATGAAGGAGGGTATCAGGCGCATACCTTTCGTGGGTATGGCATGTCAGGCCTCAAAACAGATTTTCATCGACAAACGCGGTCCCAAGCGTATACAGGCCTCATATAACATGGCACGCCGTATACTCCAGGGAGGCATGTCGCTCGTGGTCTTTCCAGAAGGCTCACGCTCGTTTACTGGCGACATGACCGACTTCCACCGAGGGGCGTTCATGCTCGCTGATGAACTGCAACTGCCTGTGGTGCCCATCACCATCAACGGCTCGTTTGACGTCATGCCGCGCACACGCGACTGGCACTGGGCCAACTGGCATCCACTGTCACTCACCATACACACTCCCATCTATCCCGTAGGACAAGGACCAGACAATGTGCGTACCACTATGATTGACAGTTACAAGGCGGTGCACAGCGCTCTTGATGAACGCTACCGCCAACACTCTGATGCTACTGCCACTGACGCATAAGCAACTTTTTACCTGTCTTTATTTTGATAAAGAAAAATAAATATTACCTTTGCATCTGACAAGCTACAGTATCTATGACCACCAGCGACAGTATAGTTATCATACCCACGTACAACGAGAAGGAGAACATTGAGAAAATCATCAGAGCCGTGTTCGCCCTCGACAAGTGCTTTCATATCCTCATCATCGACGACGGCAGTCCCGACGGCACTGCACAGATAGTTCACGGCCTCATAGACAAGGAGTTTGCCGACCGGCTCTTCATCCTCGAACGCGAGGGCAAACTCGGACTTGGCACCGCCTATATCACGGGTTTCAAGTGGGCTCTCGAACATGAGTACGACTATGTCTTCGAGATGGATGCCGACTTCTCGCACGACCCCGCCGACCTGCCACGACTCTATGCCGCCTGCCACGACGAGGGCTACGACCTGGCCATTGGCAGCAGGTATGTCAGCGGTGTCAATGTGGTGAACTGGCCCATAGGTCGTGTGCTGATGAGTTACTTCGCTTCGAAATATGTACGCTTGGTCACTGGCTTCAAGGTTCACGACACTACAGCAGGATTCAAGTGCTACCGCCGTCAGGTGCTCGAAACCATAGAACTCGACAAGATTCGTTTCAAGGGCTATGCCTTCCAAATCGAGATGAAGTTTACGGCACATAAAATCGGATTCAAAATCAAGGAGGTGCCCGTCGTCTTCGTCAACCGTCGCGAGGGAGTCAGTAAGATGAGTGGCGGCATCTTCGGCGAAGCCTTCTTCGGCGTGATGCGCCTGCGTTGGGACGGCTGGTTCAAGAAATATCCTAAGAAGCCGGCCGAGGCATGACTATACGTTCTCTGGCTCAGCAACTGGCGCAGACGCCTCAGTGCCGTGCCCTGCTCTCACTCTTTGGTGACAACTCGGTGCACCATGCACTCATCGACGGCCTCACAGCGTCTGCTGCTCCCCTGATGCTCGCTGCCGTGAGCGGACAGATAGGCCATACACTACTTATAATTTTACGTGACAGCGAAGAGGCTGACTACTTCAAACAGGACCTGACACAGGTTCTGGGGGAGGAACGTGTGATGATTTTTCCTTCGTCATACAAGAGGGCAGCGAAGTACGGCCAGCGTGATGCAGCCAATGAGATAGAGCGTACAAAGGTGCTGGCAGCACTCTCTTCACAACTGAACGTTGCGCCAATCATCGTCACCTCGCCCGAGGCTCTGAGCGAATTGGTGGTATCGCAACGACAACTCTCTACTACCATCATCTCGCTCAGTCAGGGCTCTGCCGCCGATGTGTACGAGCTTACGCAGCAACTACGCTCACTTGGATTCCAGGAGGTGGACTATGTTTACGAACCAGGACAGTTCGCCCTGCGTGGCAGCATACTCGATGTCTACTCCTTCTCATGCGAATGGCCGTTCCGCATCGACTTCTTCGGCGACGAGATAGATACCATACGCACGTTCGACGTGCAAAACCAACTTTCGCGCGAGGTGCGACAGCATATCGACATACTGCCACATGTCGACAGTACCACTACCGAGGAACGGGTCCCCTTCTTCTCGCTGCTGCCACCCGACACGATGACAATGGTGCACGATCTGCAATATGTCATCAACGCCATCCAGGACACGTATGAAACGGGCTTCTCCTCTCAGCACAGAGCAGAACGTTTGGAGAATGCCACGGAGATGGAACGGCAGGAGATACAACGGCAACTCGACAGCGACAACCATTTCATTCGTGGCACGGTGGCTGCCGACGCCCTCACGCAGTTGCGCACAGTGGAGTGGGGCATTGACACATCTAAATCGTCTCTATCCTCCAACCGCTCCGCCGATCCCGATGCCATACTCCACTTCCATACGGAAGCACAACCACTCTTCCATAAGAACATACCGCTGCTGCTAAGCACAATGGCCGACTATCAGAGACAGGGCTATAAGCTCTATGTCATGGCCGACAGCGATAAACAGATACAGCGACTCTCTGAGATAGTGAAGCAGGATGAGGTGGCAGACATACGACTCATAGGCGTAGACCGCACATTGCATGAGGGATTCATAGACCACGACAGGCACTGCTGTTTCTTTACCGACCACCAGATCTTCGACCGCTTTCATAAGTATCAGCAGCATAGCGATGTTGCCAGGGCTGGGAAGATGGCCCTCACCATGAAGGAACTGCAGGAGATGGAGCCTGGCGACTATGTGGTGCACGTGGACTTCGGTATAGGACGCTTTGCAGGACTGGTGCGCGTGCCCTCGGGAGACAGCTATCAGGAGATGATACGCATACAGTATCAACGGGGTGACACCGTAGACGTGAGCATCCACTCGCTGTACAAGATATCCAAGTACAGACGGAGCGATACTGGTGAACCACCACGAATGAGCACTCTTGGCACAGGTGCCTGGGAGAGAATGAAGGAACGTGCCAAGACGCGTATCAAGGACATCGCACGCGACCTCATACGACTCTATGCCCGTCGCAGACACGAGAAAGGGCACGCCTTCGCACCCGACACGTACATGCAGCATGAACTGGAAGCCAGTTTCATATACGAGGACACTCCCGACCAACTTAAGGCCACTCAGGAGGTGAAGGCCGACATGGAGAGTAGCAGACCCATGGACAGACTGGTGTGCGGCGATGTGGGGTTCGGCAAGACAGAGGTGGCGGTGCGCGCGGCATGTAAGGCAGCTGCCGACGGAAAACAGGTGGCCGTGCTGGTGCCAACCACGGTGCTGGCTTTCCAACACTACCAGACGTTCTCTGAACGACTTCGAGATATGCCTGTCAAGGTGGAATACCTCACCAGGGCAAGGTCGGCAAAGCAGGCCAGACAGATTATCGCCGAACTCAAGGAAGGGAAGATAGACATCCTCATTGGCACACACAAAATGCTGGGCAAGGACGTGCAGTGGCATGACGTGGGACTGCTCATCATCGACGAGGAACAGAAATTTGGCGTGGCCACCAAGGAGAAGATACGCCACCTGCGTACAAACATAGATACGCTCACGCTATCGGCCACTCCCATTCCACGCACCCTGCAGTTCTCGCTCATGGGGGCACGCGACATGAGTATCATGCGAACCCCGCCTCCCAACCGCTATCCCATATATACCGAACTCACCACCTTCCACCACGAGGTGATAGCCGAAGCCATCGGGTTTGAGATGAGCAGGAACGGACAAGTGTTCTTTGTCAATGACCGCATATCGAAACTCACCGAGATAGAGCAACTCATCCACCGCTATGTGCCTGATGCACGCGTGGTGATAGGACACGGACAGATGAAACCCGAGGAACTGGAGCGTATCATCATGGGCTTTATCAATTACGACTACGACGTGCTGCTCTCCACCACCATCATAGAGAACGGCATCGACATACCCAATGCCAATACAATCATCATCAATGATGCACACCACTTCGGACTCTCCGACCTGCACCAGATGCGAGGCCGCGTGGGGCGCAGCAACCGCAAGGCCTTCTGCTATCTGCTGGCACCGCCTAAGAAACTGTTGAGGGAGGATGCACGGCGCAGACTTGAAGCCCTGGAGAACTTCTCTGAACTGGGAAGCGGCTTCTCACTCGCCATGCAAGACCTGGACATACGAGGAGCAGGCAACCTGCTGGGGGCGGAACAGAGCGGATTCATGGAAGACCTGGGGTATGAGACGTACCAGAAAATACTCACTCAGGCAGTCACGGAACTGAAAAACGAGGAGTTTGCCGACTTCTACCGCGAGGAAATGAAGCAGGGCAGGAAAGTGAAGGCAAATGAGTTTGTTGACGACTGCACGGTAGAGAGCGACCTGGAGATGTTCTTCCCAGACTCATACGTGCCTGGCAGTAGCGAACGTATGCTGCTATACAGGGAACTGGACAATATAGAGACAGACAGTGAACTGGAGGCTTATCAGAAACGGCTGGAAGACCGCTTTGGACCTGTGCCACGACAGGGCATGGAACTGATGCAGGTGGTGGCACTGCGCAGGTTGGGCAGACAGCTGGGATGCGAGAAGATGATACTGAAAAACTCGCGCATGCAGATGCAGTTCGTCAGCAATCCCGACAGTCCTTTCTATCAGAGCGACAGTTTTGAACTGGTACTGCAATACATCACCCGACACACAAAGCGCTGTAATCTCAAGGAGGTGAATGGCCACCGTGCCATGGTGGTAAGCGGTATCTCATCCGTGGGCGAGGCTGTATTCACTCTCCGGCAGATGATAGAAGGGAAATAGTACGGCTATACGCGCTGCCGCACCGCCTCAAACAGCAGTATGGCAGCACTTACCGATACGTTGAGCGAGTCTATACGCCCCAGCATGGGTATGCGTATGTGGGCATCGGCAGCCAGGCGCCACTGTGTGGTCAGCCCCGTAGCCTCGGTTCCCATCACTATGGCTGTGCCTCGGCGCATGTCGCTGTCGTAATAGGGCACGGAGTCCTGCAACTGGGCGGTGAGTATCTGTATGCCTCTGTCTTTCAGAAATGCTATACATTCCGCTGAAGAGCAGGCCACGCAGGGCACGGTGAAGACTGCACCCACGCTGCTGCGTATCAGGTTGGGATTGTACAGGTCGGTCAGTGGGTCACACACTATCACGGCATCGGCAGCCGCTGCATCGGCACTGCGCAGTATGGCTCCCAGGTTGCCAGGCTTCTCCACACTCTCTATAACCATTATCAACGGGTGCTCACCCAGACGAAGGTCGCTCAGTCGCAACTCACGACTGCGCATCACCGCGGCACATCCCTCTGTGCTACCCCTGTAAGCCATCCTCTCATATACTGCCGGGGTAACCTCTACCACCTGACCGGATAATCCGGTTTTTCCGGATATTCCAGGGTTTCCGGGGTCTCCGGTGCTTTCGGGGCTTCCGGCACTGCCCGCCAGAGACGGGCAGACGAAAAGCGTGTCTATCTCATAGCCGGCGGCCAGGGCATGCTGCAGCTCACGCTGGCCTTCCAGCACGAAACAGCCGGCCTCACGGCGCTCAGCCGACTTCTGTTGTAGAAGTAGATAGCGGCGCACCTTGGCATTGTGCAAACTCGATATTATCTCTTTTTCCATATCACTTGCAAAAATAGAGAAAAAACGGGAATTACCCTGCTCTTTTCAGAATTCTTGTTTTTTTTTATTACTTTTGCCCTCCGTTATGCTGATACTCATCACTCTGCTGCTGTATTTCTCGTTGCTCCTGTTGTTCAGCCGTCTCACTGCGGGCAGGAGCGACAACGATACCTTCTATCGTGGCGGCCGGCGCTCACCGTGGTACATGGTGGCTTTCGGCATGATAGGTGCCTCCATTTCTGGCGTCACCTTTGTCTCGGTACCTGGCATGGTGATGCTTTCCGACATGACCTACATGCAGACCTGCATAGGTTTCATCTTCGGTTATCTGTTGGTGGCATTCGTGCTCTTGCCCATATACTATCGCTACCGCCTCACCACCATCTATGGTTTCCTACAGAGGCGTTTGGGCGAGCGCTCTTACCGCACGGGTGCCTCTTTCTTCCTGCTCTCGAAGATGACGGGGGCTGCCGCACGCTTTTATATGGTGTGCATCATACTGCAGGAGTTTGTGTTCTCTGAATGGCATGTGCCCTTCGAGGTCACCGTGCCCCTCATGGTGCTGCTAATATGGCTGTACACACGTCGTGGCGGCATACGCACTCTGGTATGGACCGACACCTTTCAGACCACCTGCATGTTCACCGCCCTCATACTCATCATCGTACACGTCACCGATGCCCTGGGCATGAACCTGGGCGAGGCCATACAAGCGGTGGCGGCAGATGAGCACAGTCGCATCTTCGTGATGGATGACTGGTGGTCGCGTCAGAATTTCTGGAAACAGTTTCTCAGTGGTATTTTCATTGTCATAGTGATGACAGGACTCGATCAGGACATGATGCAGAAGAACCTTACCTGTCGCAGTCTGCGCGATGCCCAGAAGGACATGTGTACCTACGGTGTGGCTTTCGTGCCTGCCAACCTCCTTTTCCTTTCCCTTGGTGTGCTGCTCACCATGCTGGCTGCCCGCCAGGGCGTGGTGGTGTCGTCGCCTGATGCGCTTGTGCCCACTTTCGCCGCCTCGGGAGCCTTGGGGCTTGTGGTGGTCACTCTCTTCACCGTGGGCATTGTGGCAGCCTCCTTCTCCTCGGCCGACTCCGCCATGACTGCCATGACCACTTCCTACTGCGTGGACCTGCTGCAGCGACCTGACGATGAGCGCCTGCGCCGGCGGGCACATATAGGGGTTGCCCTGATGTTCACTCTGTGCATACTCCTCTTCCGCCTGCTTCATTCTGACAGTGTCATCGATGCCATCTACGTCATGTGCGGATACACCTACGGACCTCTGCTGGGACTGTTTGCATACGCCATATTCACAAAGCAAGGCGTGGATGACCGTAGGGTGCCCTACATCGCTGTCATCTCGCCTCTGCTGTGCTTCGCCCTCGATACAGTCGTATCGCAACTGGCGGGGTATAAGTTTGGTTATGAGTTGCTCATGCTCAACGGCTTGCTCACCTTCCTTGGATTGTGGCTGTTCCGTCGTCCAGTGCCTCCTTCGTCACTTCACCCTGATGAGGGTGCTGCCTGACAATGTCTTGCTGTCGGCATGCAGGTTAACTATGTACACTCCTTTTGGCAGTGTGCTCAGATCCAGGCTGCTTCGCCCGTTCAACTCTCTTAACTTCTGTCCTTTAGTGTCGTACACTGTCATGCTGTAGTTGTGTCCTCTCAGCGCCTCGGCATCGATGGTCAGAGTCTTGCCGTTCCACTCCATCTTCAATTCCTTGCTCAGTGGTCGTGGCTCTGCTATGCCCGTCACGTTGAGCAGGTGCAGCAGTCCGTTGTACACATCCACCTGTCCCCAGCCATATTGATTGTTGGGATAGGTCATGTCTGCATCGGGGTGAGTGGCTGTGGCGCGAATGGCGGTCTTCACGTCCTCTGGAGTGAGGGTGGGGCAGGCCTGAAGCCACAGGGCCACGGTGCCAGCCATCACCGGCGACGCCATCGAGGTGCCGCTCAGCGATATGAAGTAATATTTCTTGCCGTTGTATGTCACACTGTAGTTGCCGCTGCTGCCCTCAGATGAGAAACTGTTGGCGGCAGAGATGATGTACGAGCCTGGTGCCACCACGTCGGGCTTGAGCCTGTTGTCCAGCGTGGGACCCACACTTGAGAAGTACGACAGTTTTCCGCCGCCGTTAGAGTAGTTGGTGCTGCCCACGCATATTATGCAGTCCAGTTCCCCTGGCCAGCCCACGTTATAGCCCTCTTGCAGGTAGTTGTTCGACCCTGCACTGCTCAGCGGACATACGTAGAAGTCGCTCAGCAGTTCTGCCTCTCCTTCACCTTCCAGCGTGATGGTACAGTCGTTCAGATAGGGATAGTATGAATAGGGGTAGTCGCCGCGAAAGGTGTAGACAACTCCTGCTGAGTCGGCCTCGCAGTCCACCCTCTCACCGCTGATGGTCACCGTTGTGCCGTTCACCAGCTTTTCTATTGATACATACTGTCCTTCTGCTTCTTTTATCTCTGCGGTGTTGAAAGTGAAACTGGTGCTGCCAAGTTTGATGATTACGTCTATGTCGCTGTCAGTGCGCACGTCGGCATTGATTTCAGAGTCCACCAGTCCGCCGCTCATCAATACCGTCGTCTTGTTCACTCCGGCGGGCTTCACCACATAGCGGTATTCGTCACCCTCATTGCCTGCAGCCGCCACTATGATACGCCCTGCGCCCACCATGTTCTCCAGTGCCTCACGCTCAAGAGTGCGTCCTAGGGTGAAGGTGGTCGATTCACCACTGCTGAAATTGATTACACAGGGTTGGTCGTGTGCATCGGCATAGTCAAAGATGCTTTTAAAACCAAGTATGCACCGAGCCGAGGTGACACCGCCGTCAGGACTCTCGAAGTCCTCGCGGTCCGAGTTGAAATCAGCCACGCAGAGGTCTGCTCCGGGAGCCATGCCCCGAAACTGCGACACCACCGAGCCGCCCATGATGCCAAGCACGTGGGTGCCGTGCAGATCTATGTTCTTCGAATGTTGTACGAGTGCTATGGCATCGGATGTAGTATATTCTTTGCCCCAGACGCCTTTACTGTTTTTTACGTTGTAGTCGATGAAGTACTTCACGCGAGTCTTGCCGTCGGCATCGAGGAAGGAGGGGTGAGTGAAGTCGTGCCCCACGTCCATGCTGCCAGCCACCACGCCCGTCCCGTCGTATGCCTGTGGCAGGTCGGTGCCCTGATATACTGGTGTGGCGTTCACATAGCCTGGCGTTACCCTCATCGCCGGCCTCGGCATACGTTCTGCCTCCAGCCTCTGCACCTCACTCTCTGCCGCAAGTGCCTCAACGGAAGCCATGGGCACTTCTGCTACCTGCACCTCACCGATGGTGGCAAGGAGTGTGCCACCGTGGCGTGTCAGAAGCTTCTCTGCATCACCACTGCATTTCATCAACAGGCAGATGCCTCGTGCATCCTTGATGCCAGTCATCAGTGAGTGGTGCTTTCGCACAGTATGGCGCAGATAGGGCGACATCTTATGGCCGTCTCTGAGCACCTGTGCCGATAGTGTGGCGGTTATCAGCAGTGCGCCTAGCAAGAAGTATAGTCTTTTCATATCATCTATAGTTCCCGTCTCTATTTGCTGCGCAGGTAGCGGTCGGCTTCTATGGCGGCTTTACATCCGCTGGCGGCTGCTGTCACTGCCTGACGGTAATGGGGGTCAGCCACATCGCCGGCGGCATACACACCGGGCAGTTTTGTGCATGGCGTGCCGTCTATGGTCTTGATATAGCCCGTCTCGTCGGTGTCCAGCCACTGTTTGAAGACATCGCTGTTGGGCTTGTGTCCTATGGCGAGGAAGAACCCGTCGATAGGCAGGTCGTAACGCTCCTCATCGCTCTCGCCCATGCGTTTTACCAGATGTGCGCCTTCCACACCATACTGGCCATACAGTCCCAGTGTGTTGTGCTCGAACAGCACCTCTATGTTGTCCGTGTCCTTCACCCTTTGTTTCATCACCTCCGATGCGCGGAGGAACGGCTTGCGCACTATCATATACACTTTCTTGGCGAGCGAGGCCAGATAGAGAGCCTCTTCGCAGGCGGTGTCGCCACCTCCTACCACGGCAACCGTGCGCTTGCGGTAGAAAAACCCGTCGCAGGTGGCACAGGCTGATACACCCTGTCCCATGTATTTCTGCTCATCGTCCAGTCCCAGGTACTTCGCCGAGGCACCGGTGGCTATGATCACAGTGTCGGCTTCTATCTCTTCACCGCGGTCTGTGGTGAGCACGTAGGGCTGGCTGCTGAAGTCTGAACTCACTATCTCACCGTCGCGCAGGTCGGTGCCGAAGCGTTCGGCCTGTTTGCGCAGTTGCATCATCATCTCGTTGCCGTCCACTCCCTCAGGATAACCGGGGAAGTTCTCCACGGTAGTGGTCTGGGTGAGTTGTCCGCCCGTCTGCAAGCCACAGTACTCCACAGGGGAGAGGTTGGCGCGGGCTGCATATATGGCCGCCGTATATCCGGCAGGTCCGCTGCCTATGATAAGGCATTTTACGTGTTCTCTTTTTTCCATAGTTTTTTCTTTATTCTTTCTAGGTTTTCCTAGGCTATCCTAGGTTATCCTAGGTCCTCCTGGTATTACTTAAAAATGCCCGTGGGGCGGGCATTTTTTTGTTTTATTTCAGCAGTTGCTGTATCTGTTGTTCTATCTCCTCCACTGGCGCTGTCGGTTCGAAACGTGCCACAACCAGTCCCACTTTATTTATGAGAAACTTGGTGAAGTTCCATTTTATGTCGCTCTTCTCCTTGTAGTCGGGGTCCTCTTTTGAGAGCATCTCGTCAAGGATATGTGCTATGGGGTGCTCCATGTTCCATCCGGCGAATCCCTTTTGCTCCTTGAGGTATTTGAAAAGCGGGTCGGCATCTTCGCCGTTTACCTTTACTTTCTTGAAACGCGGGAATTCCGTGCCGTAGTTCAGTTTGCAGAAACTGTGTATGCTCTCATCCGTGCCGGGAGCCTGCTGACCGAACTGGTTGCATGGGAAGTCGAGTATTTCAAAGCCCTTGCTGTGATATTTCTCGTACAGCTTTTCCAGCTCCTCATATTGTGGGGTGAAACCGCATTTCGTGGCGGTGTTTACTATGAGTAATACTTCGTTGGCGTAACTTTTCAGAGCCACATTGCCACCTTTCCTGTCTTTTACAGAAAAATCAAAAACTGTCTTCATTATTCTATTTAGGTTGTTATAGTATTCTTTAGATATTCTAGATACTCTAGATATATTTATTCCAGGGTTATGTCTACTATCTGGCGCCAGTATTTTGGCAGTTCCTTTTTGCTCTTATATGCCTTTATGGTCTTGCCATTCTTGTCTTTCTTCTCAAACATGCTGCATTTCTTGCCAGTAATTTTTGTCTGCTCCTGGGGAATGGAGTAGTAGAACAGGTTGTCGGTCTCTACCAACTCGTTGCCTTTCCATTCCATCTTGCTGAAAGAATATTCCCAGGCACTGTTTGATCCGCTCAGGTATATGGCAGCCTCGTGAGGTGAGAAGACGGGGTTTTGCAGCGAAGGCTCACCCAGTTTGCCTATACGCTCAAACTTATTCCTTTCGGGGTTCCAGAGCAGTATGGTGCTGTAGGTGCGCGACTCTCCCGGTCCGAGGAAGATATCCGTATGTCCGTCGAAGTTGGCATCTACAAAGTGAATCATGGTCTCTGCAGGCTGGTCGTACCAGTCGGTGAAGAGCTCTTCCTCTCCGGCGAACGCCTGTGTCTGTTTACCGTCAATGTATATCACAGCCTTTTGTTGCCCTTCGTCATCTTTGCTCAGCACCACGTTTATGTGTGAGTCTTTCTGTGCACACTGCGACAGCTTCCATGGATAACTCTCCTTCATGGTCTTTGTCGGTTCAGCGATTTCAGCCTCTGTACTAGTTTCAACGGCTTCTGTTGTTCCTGCCTTCTTGTCATCCTTGCCCTGTGTGGTACAGCACACCATGGTGAGTAGGAATGTTATCAGTGAAATACTAATTCTATTCATGTCGTATTTTGTTAGGTTCATTGTTAATGTTTACGATACAAAGTTAGCAAAATAAAACCAAACAGCAAAGTTTACCCTGTGTTTTTGCTTCATTTTTTCACTACATGGCTTGCTGTATCACTGCAATTCCGTCTCGCCCAGACGTTTCAGCGGTTCCTTGGCTATATTCTGCCATGTCTCTTTTGCTTTCACCTTCTCGTCGAAAGCGTTTTCCTCCAATGTCTGTTTCTTGTGTGTGAGATAGTTGAAACTCTCTGTCCTCATGTCTCCTGTCAGTCTCGACAGTTCACACACGTCCTCTCCTATGAGGTAGAAGTCGCCCTGTTGCATACGGAAGGTGTAAGAATTTGATACGTTGCTATAGCCTCCGGCAGAGTAGAAGAACGACAAGTTGATGATGAGTGTGTTTCGCGGGGTGATTTTCACTTCTCTCTCTATTGTCTCATATTCATTCTCCATGGCTGGCAGCAGTTCCTTGTATTCCTTCCACTTGTGTAGTTGTCCCTTCTCGTCGCCGAAGTAGATGGCCAGCACGGGTCGGTTGAAATTGTATGTAAACTCATCATCGCGTTTCTTCAGTCCTTCTGGGTAGTTGGGCAGGGCTATGATTGCCATGTCGGGTATCCCGTCCTTGTTCAGGTCGCCCGTGCTCTCGGTATGTGCCCATCCTGCGGGCACCAGTTCGTCTGCATTATATCCCTTTGTGGAGAGTTGTTGTGCCGCCACGGCGAGTGGCATGCATAGGCACAGTATGAGTATGATTTTCTTCATGATTAGTATTGGTATTGGGTTTATGCTTCTTCTCTCTTGACGAAGGGCTTCTCCCCTCGTCGCCTTATGCTCAGGTTTATGGCGTAGTTGAGTGCCACATACAGCACCACATCTATAATCAGTATCAGGGTGAGCGAGGCATCGCACAGCTTGTTGAGCATGATATTGACGGTGGTGAACAGCACAGCCACTGCAAGTATGGTGATGAGTGCATGGTGCTGGTCCATGCCGCTGCGCATCAGTTTATGGTGTATGTGGTTCTTGTCGGCATCGAAGAGCGGACGGTGGTTGACGGTGCGTGTGATGACCACCCTCACCACATCTAGCATGGGCACCATGAGGAAGGTGAAGGAGAGCAGCAGACGGTCAGACCTGTATGGTTTTATGTCGGGGTTGTCCATGGCCAGTTTCACGAAGAGGAAGCCCAGGATGAACCCCAGCGTCAGACTGCCCGAGTCGCCCATGAATATCTTGCGGTTTTTTTGGGGGTCGCCCAGCATGTTGAAATACAGAAATGCTACCACCACGCCCATCAGTCCGGCTATGAGTATGGAGTAGCTCCACATATCCTCGGAGATGAAGCAGGCGAGGAACCCCGCCAGCCCCAGAAAACAGAGTCCGCCGGCCAGTCCGTCGATACCGTCAATCAGGTTGATGGCATTTTCAATAAACACGATAATAAACACCGTGAGTATCATACCCACCCATACCGGTATCTCGTGCATCCCTAGGAAACCGTACAGGTTGTTTATATACAGGCCGGAGAGCGGCATGAGTGATGCCGAGAGTATCTGTACCAGGAATTTCGTGGTGGCGTTCAGACCGATGAGGTCGTCGATGATGCCTACGGTGTAGGTGAGCAGCAAGCTTATGAAAAAGAGGCAGGTCCACAGACTCAGTGTCACCTGTTCCTTGCCTGATATGCCGTCAAACACCAGCAGTGCCACTAGCACCGCTATCACCATGCTGGGCAGGAAACTCAGTCCGCCGAGTCGTGGTATGGCGTTCTTGTGCACTTTGCGCTCGTTGGGGATGTCATACAACTTCTTACGCTTGCAGTAGTTCATTATCTGCGGGATGAATATCACTCCGCAGATGATGCTTGCCAGGAAAGAGATTATAATGTATATGTAGTGTATGTTCATCGTCGGTTAGCGCTTATCATAGTCATGCATCCACGCGTACGTGGATATCATACATTATGATAACTATGCTTCACGGCTGTTTATTGTTCTTTTTCCGTATTTTGTTCAGTTTTTTTTGCCTTGTGTTTCTTCCAGAAATGCCTTGCCACGAAGAATACCACTACTGCCACAACCAGTATGATGAGTCCCCACTTTATGTACTCGCCGTATTCCTCTATCTTGCTGTCCAGTTGTTCTGGCGGCACCACGGAGTGCAGGTACCATCCCAGCGCTGCCAGTATGCAGTTCCAGATGCCGGCACCGATGGTGGTATAGAGCAGGAATTTCCAGTAAGTCATACGTGCCAGTCCGGCGGGTATGGAGATGAGGTGGCGTATGCCTATGAGCAGTCGGCCTGTGATGGTGGCCACCATGCCGTGGTCGTTGAAGTATTTCTCGCTCTTCTCCACTTTCTCCTGGTTGAGCAGGCACAGGTGTCCCCAGCGGCTGTTGGCGAAGCGGTAGATGATGGGCCTGCCCAGGTAGTAGCCGGCCAGATAGTTGATGGTGGCACCCAGGTCGGCGCCTATGGTGGCGAAGAGTATCACCAGAAAGATGTTGAGGTTGCCGTCGGCAGCGTAGTATGCCGCGGGCGACACCACCAGTTCCGATGGTACGGGTATCACTGTGCTCTCCAGCATCATCAGAAAGAGGATGGTGCCGTAGTTGAGGTTGCCCAGCAGGTTGCTTATCCAGTTCATTGTCTTGTCTTTAAGTGTATAGTGTCGAAATTGTTATTTGCATATTCCTGATAGTCCTTCGCCTCCATGCCGTCGGGAAAGAGTGGTGCGAGGGTCTCAACCACCTTGTCGGGCGTACACTCCAGCCCTTTTGCCAGATGGTCGAGGAAGGCCTCATAGCGGCCTGCCAGAGCGTCGACAAAGGCCAGCAGGTCATAGCGGTCGTGCCAATCTCCTCCGTTTGCTTCGTCCGACATGCCAACAAACCGTGATATGTCGTCCTCTATCATCTTCACCGCCTCATCGGTCCGGTTCAGTTTCAGCAGTATGCGTACCTGCTCTACGTGTATCTCGTATCGCAGGTCGCTCTGTCTCTCGCTGGTATATTCCTCGGCGCGGCTGAGTAGTGCGAGAGCCTCCTCTGGGTGCCCGTTGTCCAGTTGCGCTATGGCGGCGCACATCTCTGTGTGCACATCGTGCGGGTGGTATTTTCGTGCCAGGTCAAAATACTCCTTGGCACCCTCGGCATTTCCCAGGCGGTTCAGTCCGTTGGCTTTTATCACCAGTGCCTCACGGTTGGTAGGTTCTATGGCTATGGCATATTCGCAACTGTTGATGCTGTCCTCAGTGCGCTGTAGCATGAACTGTGCGGTGGCCAGTTGCACCCAGTAGAAAGTGGAGTAGGGGTTCTCGTCTATCAGTCGCTCGAATATCTCTGCTGCCTCGGCATAGTTGCCCTCCATGGCCAGTATTCGTGCCTTGGTCTCCTGATAGTCCTCGTGGTCGGTCATGTCAGAGCGTTTCAGCCATTCGCTGGCCAGTTCCGGCTGTTCGTAGTCGGCATAGAGCATGGCCATGTCTATGCCCAGGTCGTCGCGGTCGTCCTCGCTGATGTTGTCATACACCTCCAGCATCAACTCATTGGCCTCTTCTGTCTGTCCCTCGGCTATCAGCAGTTCCGCCTCCAGGTAGTGATAGTCCACCCCGTCGTGGTCGTCCATGCGTTCCAGCCATTGGTATGCCTCGTCCAGGTTGCCGTCGCGCAGCACCAGCAGTCGGGCCTTGAATCCAATGAGTGGTGTGTGGTCAGGATAGAGAGTCAGGGCATAGTCCACGCACTCCATGGCTTCGTCCAGTCGGCCGTTCACCTGGTAGTACTCCACTATGTCGCACAACTCATCCACGTCCATGAACACCGTCCGTCCGTTGTCCCTGGCCTGCTCATAGAGTCGCAACTGCCTCAGAAACTCCTGTTCTCTCTCCAGATTGCTCATTTGTTCATGCGTGCCCAGGTATCTTTCAGTCCCACGGTCTTGTTGAACACGGGGTGCTCGCTGTTGCCCTCTGGGTCTGCCATGAAGTAGCCGATGCGCTGGAACTGCAGGTATTCGCCTGGCTTGCGTTCGGCGGCGTATGGCTCCACGTAGCACTTGGTGAGTGTGGTGAGCGACTGCGGGTTGAGCAGTTCGCGGAAGTCGCGCTCGTCGGCAGAGGGGTTCTCCACCTCAAACAGCCGGTCGTAGATTCTCACCTCGGCCTCCACGCAGTGGTCGGCCGACACCCAGTGCAGTGTGCCCTTCACCTTGCGGTTGGCACCCTCGCGTCCGCTGAGTGTGTCGGGGTCGTACTCTGCCAGTATCTCTGTCACCTCGCCCTGTTCGTTTTTCACGCATCCCGTGCATTTCACTATATAGGCGTTTTTCAGTCGCACCTCTTTGCCCGGTGTCATGCGGAAGAATTTCTTCGGTGCGTCCTCCATGAAGTCGTCACGTTCTATCCACAGATGTTTCGAGAAAGTGATGCTGTGTGTGCCGTCGGCCTCACACTCGGGGTTGTTCACGGCCGTCATCTCCTCACTCTCTCCGTCGGGGTAGTTGGTTATGGTGAGTGCCACGGGGTTGAGCACAGCCGACACACGTTGTGCTCTGGCGTTCAGGTCGTCGCGCACGGCGGCCTCGAGCAGGGCCATGTCGTTGAGGGCGTCAAACTTAGTGTAGCCTATCGAGTCGATGAAGCGTCGGATACTCTCGGGTGAGTAGCCGCGGCGGCGCATGCCGCTGAGTGTGGGCATGCGTGGATCGTCCCATCCGCTCACCAGACCTTCGTTGACCAGAGCCAGCAGTTTGCGCTTACTCATCATGGTATAGGTCAGGTTCAGACGGTTGAACTCTATCTGTCGGGGACGGTATGAGTGCTGCTGCTCCTTCTCCTGCAGGTAGTCTACAAAGAGGTCATAGAGTGGGCGGTGGGGCACAAATTCCAGTGTGCAGATAGAGTGCGTCACCCCTTCGAAGTAGTCGCTCTGCCCATGTGCGAAGTCGTACATGGGATATGCGTGCCACTTAGTGCCTGTGCGGTGGTGTGGTGTGTGTATGATGCGGTAGATGATGGGGTCGCGGAAGTGCATGTTGGGATTGGCCATGTCTATCTTCGCTCTCAGCACCATCGAACCTTCTACTGCCTCGGGTGTGTTCATGGCGGCAAACAGTTTCAGGTTCTCCTCTATGGGGCGGTCACGATAGGGTGAGGGTGTGCCTGCCTGAGTGGGCGTGCCTTTCTGCTCAGCTATCTGCTCCGATGTCTGCTCGTCAACGTATGCCCGACCCTGACGTATGAGCCACAGGGCGAAGTCCCACAGCTTCTCAAAGTAGTCGGAGGCATAGTACACCTGTCCCCAATGGAAGCCCAGCCACTGTATGTCATTGAGGATGTTCTCCACATACTCGTTGTTCTCTTTTGTGGGGTTGGTGTCGTCGAAGCGCAGGTTGCACACGCCGTTGTATTTCTCTGCTATGCCGAAGTCCATGCAGATGGCCTTGGCGTGTCCTATGTGCAGGTAGCCGTTGGGCTCTGGTGGAAATCGTGTCTGTATGCGTCCGTCGTTCTTCTTCTCGGCCAGGTCGGCCTCTACCATCTGTTCCACGAAACTGATGCTGCGTTTCTCCTCAGCAGGAGTCATTTCTGTTGTTGCCATATTGTTTTTTCCTCTTTTTTCGTTTTATGCTTGCAAAATTACAACTTTTCGGCATATATCACTCATTTTGCGTGGAAAAAGACGTTTTTTCATGGCATACTATCCATGGAAACAAAAGCAAGACCGGCATCCATACCGCTCTGCGGAGTAGATGCCGGTCTCGCTTTTATGAGAGGGTGGGGCGGAGTGCCCTTGCGGGCACTCATCCACCATTGCTATTCTTCATCCCAAAGACTCCTTCTGTGTTGTAGTGTGAGGTCAGTGCCTAGTTTAGTCCGACAAAGATATGAATGTTTTATGAATAATTAATTTTTTCTCTCTTTTTTTTCTTATTTTGACGAATTTATTAAAATTAGAGGCCTTTTTGTGTGTGATTTATTAAAATCATCGCAGGTTTGATTATAAATTCACCACAGAGACACAAAAGCACGGAGGTCACAAATTGAGATAAGACTCTGTGACCTCCGTGCCTCTGTGGTGGCGAATACAAATCACAGCACCACTTTTCGTGAGCGCTTGCCAGTGGGTCCTGTCACGGTGACCACGTAGACTCCGGAGGGGAGGGCACTGGCATCGAGACTGGTCATGCTGCCGTCAAGAGAGAGGGCGAGCAACTGGCGACCGCTGCTGTCGGTGACGGAGAGCGTGGTATAGCCGTCGGCTATCACCCGCCACTCACGCCTGCCTGCACGTATCATGCGGAAAGGTGCGGCTTTGCCAGCCTCTATCTCCTCTATGCCGTCGTAGTCTGCCAGGAGGAGCTTGCTGTCCATCCACGTCAGACGATTGGCTATCCACTGCTTCAGGTGACTGATCTCGTTGGTGAACGATGATGCCACGTAGGCATTAGGCCACACGTAGGTGTTCCAGCGGGGCCACGCCTGCGAGTTGCGACCCTCAGCACCCTTGGCAGTGAGGCGGTTGGACAGCGAGTCAACCATGGCGAAGATATGTTCGTTAGTGTAGTTCTCGTGGCGGTACTGTGTCCAGCGGTTCTTCAACTTCTGTTCGTAGGCGGGGTCGGTCATCAGGCGCACCCACCAGAATGGCTGCAGACGGTCGTCGTTCCAGAAGAAGTTGTCGTTCTCGTCGTTCATCAGATACACCCAGGTATTCGTGGCCGAACCATCATAGTAGTCGGCATTGCCGAAGGCGATGTTGAAGTCCCACAGACTGGTCTTCCATCGCGGGTCCACGCTGTCGCGGTGCTTGTATAGGTTGGTAGACAGGCGGTAGCCGTCCACGTTGTGAGCGAATTCCTGAGATAATTGATGGTCGATGAACGACATCACGTCCATCTGCGAGGCATAGCCGTTCACCGGGTCCTTATAGTTGCTGCCCGCCAGCACATCCTCCATGGCGTCTATCTTGGAGTGCAGATAGTTCAACTGCGTGCTGTTCATGTCCTCATATTCCGGACTCTTATATTGAAACACGATGTCGCGCCATGTTATCTCATAGCCGTTGCTGCGGCGCGGGCAGTGTTTCGAGGTGTAGACATGGTCCTCGTCGTTGCGGTCCACCTCTACCTGATAGCCGCCAGTCAGAGCATCACCCTCATCGCCCGGGTCATCCAGGTTCAGACGCTTCTTGCCACTGGTCACTCGCTCTGAGAGTATGTACACTCCGTAGTATATGTCGTCGAGTATCACCTCGCAGTAGCGACCGGTGGGCACAAACTCCATGTAGGGCTTGGCCAGGGTGAGGGCCAGCAGGTCGCGCATCATGCTCTTGTCTGAGTAGGGTGCCAGCAGGGCCCAGTCGTTGTCCTTGCCCATGCCGAGCAGACTCACTTTCTGCTTCTTTCCGCCGGCCTCGTATGTGCCATTGAGGGTCTTGAAGGAGTAGGGCTTCTTGTCGCTCATGGTAAACGAGCTGTTGCCGCGGTAGCGCAGTCCCACCCATCCGTCATAGTCTTTTTTCTGCCCGGGGTTTGAGGTGGTGTCGGCATAGTTGAGCTGTCCCTCACCGTTGTCGATGATCTTCATGTGTACGCTGATGCGCTCCTCGCGGTCGATGGTCTGACGGCTGCCCGTCACCTTGCGGGTGTCGAGATACACGATGGGCAGGTTGGTCACTGTCAGTTTCACGTTTCTGTTGTCGGGTCTGTAGTTGTCCCAGCGTTGTGCCTGCACAGGCACGGCGGCACCCATGACGAGGAGTGCCACAAAGCATTTTTTTAGGTTTGAGAGAATCATGATTTGATACAATGATATAATAATGTGTGGAAAATACTTCATAGTGTGCCCTTGCTCGATGGCAGGGTGTAGTGGCTGATGTCGCGTCGCACGGCCATGCGCAGCGAGCGTGCGAGGGCCTTGAATATGCCCTCTATCTTGTGGTGTTCGTTCTGTCCGGTGGCGCGTATGTGCAGGTTCATGCGTGCAGCGTCGCTCAGGCTCTTGAAGAAGTGGAGGAACATCTCCGTGGGCATGTCGCCCACCCGCTCGCGGTGGAAGTCGGCCTCCCACACCAGCCAGGGTCGCCCGCTGAAGTCGAGCGATACCGAGCACTCGCAGTCGTCCATGGGCAGTTGGAACCCATAGCGCTCTATGCCTCGCTTGTCGCCTAGGGCGCGGAGCAGCGTCTCGCCCAGCACAATTGCCACATCCTCTATGGTGTGGTGTTCGTCCACGTGGAGATCGCCCTTGCAGATGATGTCCAGGTCCATCATGCCGTGATGCCCTATCTGGTCGAGCATGTGGTCGAAAAAGCCCAGTCCGGTATGTATGTTGGTCTTGCCGCTGCCGTCGATGTTCAGTCGCACGCTGATGTCGGTCTCGCGTGTGGCACGGTGACATTCGCAGATGCGGTCGCCGGCAAACACCCGTTCTGCCACGCGGTCCCAGTCGGTGCCGTCGCTGCCCAGTATCAGCGCACGGCAGCCCAGGTTCTCTGCCAGCTGACGGTCGCTCTCCCTGTCGCCTATCACCCAACTGCCCTCCAGGTCGTATTTCTCGGCATCCATATATGCAGTGAGCATGCCTGTGCCGGGCTTGCGGTTGGGGTGGTTGTCTTCGGGGAAGTGGGGGTCTATGTGTTGTGCGGAGAAGTGGATGCCCTCGTCCTCAAGGGCCTGGATGATGAAACGGTGCACGGGCCAGAAGGTGTCCTCGGGGAAACTGGCGGTGCCCAGTCCGTCCTGATTGCTCACCATCACCAGTTCGTAGTCGGTATGCCGGGCTATGAAGGCCAGGTTGCGAAACATGCCTGGCACGAAGCGCAGTTTCGCGAAACTGTCTATCTGCTCATCCTCCGGCTCGCATATCAGTGTGCCGTCGCGGTCTATGAAAAGTACTCGTTTTCTCATTGTTCTTGGTCTGTATCGTCGGTTGTTGTCATGTTACGTCTGCGTGCCTCACGCCATCTCACGGAACCCGTGGCATAGTACAGTGCCACGGTCATCAGTTGCCACATATACCACAGTATCAGTGTGACGATGGCTGCCACTATGGCCCCCACCCATGCCATGGATGCCGGCATGCCGGAGGGGTCGCCGCCCACCACGCCCTGCACAGAGGCGTCGTTGGCCATGCCCAGTATCACCAAGGGCAGCAGCACCACGGCGGTCACTATGAGCAGCATGGTGCCCAGCAGCACGATGAGCATGAACAGGAAACCGTAGTGGCGCAGGGCGGTCCATAGACCGCTGCCCAGACCGTTGAGGTACGGGCGGTTGGCGCGCGCCATGTATGCCATGTTATAGGCTGAGAGGGGCAGGGTGATCAGGGTGAGCACCACGGCTGCCACTATATGTGCCAGCCACCACGGCATGTCGGCCGTCTCGGTGCCGCAGAGAGCCATGATGCCAAAGATGATGCCTGTAACTACAGCGGTGCCCACTAAGCAGGCTGCCGTAGCTACAGCGGCACGCCGCAGGTTGGGCCTGCGGCCCTCCTGGTTGAGTATGTTCATCACGCGGGCGAATGCCCAGGTGCCAGCGGCAAGCATGACCACTGCTGCCACCACCGAGAGTATGAGGCGCGGGGTGTCGTCGCTCAGGTCCTTGCCACCGTGTGCCAGGGTGTGAAGTGCCACCGACAGTGCCAGCAGCACCACAGGGCACCAGGCACTGCGCCACAAGCGGCTGCCATTGACACACCACCAGCGCCAGGCAGTGGCTATGCAACCGCGTACGCTGCGGTTTTTCTCGTACACTTCGGTCGATACGGTCTGCACGTTGTTGTTTTCCTTGTTCATATTTGTCATTACCTTTTATATTATATGATGTCTGCCCGCCGCCGTATCTCGCCACATACCAAGGCGGTGGCTATTGCCACGTTCAGACTCTCTGCTCCCTGACGGCTGGCAGGGTAGGAGGGTATGAGCAGACGGTGGGTCACCATGCGGCGCACCTCGTCGCTGATACCGTTGCCCTCATTGCCCATCACTATCAGTCCGTGGTTATGGAGCGGTGTGGCATATATGTTGTCGCCATTGAGTAGGGTGCCGTAGACGGGGGTGGAGGGCGGCAGACTCCGTATCAGCGCGGGCAGGTCTGTGTACCAGACCCGCACTCTGGCTATGCTGCCCATGGTGGCTTGCACCACCTTGGGGTTCCACACGTCGGCTGTGCTCTCGCTGCAGAACACGGTGTCTATGCCAAACCAGTCGGCTATGCGCAGTATGGTGCCCATGTTGCCGGGGTCCTGCACTCCGTCGAGGGCCAGGCACAGGCGGGTGGCGCAGGATGCTATGGCCTGCTGCTCCTCGTCGCTGCTGTGCTGCGGCATGCGGAAGATGCCGAGGGTGCCCTGGGGGTGCTGCAGGAAACTCATGCGGCGCAGTTCGTCGTCGGTGACGGCGATAGCGTCAGCACGGCCGTTGCTGCTGTACAGACGGTAGACAGGCATAGTGCGCAACAGGTCGTCGCACACCTTGTCGCCCTCGGCCACAAACAGCCCGTGCAGGCGGCGGTACTTCTTCTGCTCCAGTTGTCTGACCAGCTTCAACTCGTTTCTGCTCACCATGGCACCGATGCTCTTATTTCTGTTTCTTCACGCGTGTGGCGTAGATGAAGTATGCTATCAGCAGTATGTAGGCTCCCAGGGCGCAGAGCTCGGAGAGCGGGTTGGCGAGCCACTGGGCGTCGATGAAGTCGATGCCACCGAACTTGAGCAGGGCACTCACCACGCCCATCAGGGCACCACCGGCTATGAATCCGCTGGCTATGAGCGTGCCCTTCTCGCCACGTGCCTTGTTCACCTCCTCGTCCTTGCTGCGGGTGGTGACATACCAGTTCACGGCTCCGCCCACCAGTAGGGGGATGTTGAGTTCCAAGGGTATGAACATGCCCAGGGCGAAGGCCAGGGCAGGCACCTTGCACAGGGTGAGCACGATGGCCAGCACTGCACCTATGGCATAGAGCAGCCAGGGAGCACCCACTCCGTTCATCAGCGGGTCGATGACAGCTGCCATGGCGTTGGCCTGGGGAGCCGCTATCTCGCCACCGGCGAAGTCGTAGGTGGCATTGAGCAGCATCATCACACCACCCACGGTGGCTGCCGACACCAGTATGCCGAGGAACTTATAGCGCTCCTGCACACGAGGGGTGGAACCCAGCCAGTAGCCTATCTTCAGGTCGGTGATGAACGAGCCGGCCACGGAGAGGGCGGTGCACACCACGCCACCCATGATCAGGGCGGCCACCATGCCGGCAGTGCCGTCCAGTCCCACGGCCACCATCACCACTGAGGCCAGGATGAGGGTCATCAGCGTCATGCCCGACACGGGGTTGCTGCCCACGATGGCTATGGCGTTGGCAGCCACGGTGGTGAAGAGGAAGGCAATGACGGTGACCAGCAGTATGCCCACGATGGCGAATAGCAGGTTGCCGTCCATCACACCAAGCCAGAAGAACACGAAGGTGATGAGGATGGTGGCCACGGCACCTATGGCTATGATGCGGAAAGAGAGGTCGCGCTGTGTGCGCTTCACCTCCTCAGCCTCGCCGCCCTTGCCGCGCATCTCCTTGGCAGCCAGTCCCACGGCACTCTTGATGATGCCCCATGAGCGTACTATGCCTATGATGCCTGCCATGGCTATGCCGCCTATGCCTATGCTCTTGCCGTAGGCCTTGAAGATGGCCTCGGCACTCATGTCGCCCACAGCAGTGGTGATGGTGGGATCCCACATGTTGAGCACCTGGTCGTGGAAGAGGATGCTCATGCCAGGCACTATCAGCCACCAGACGGCCAGCGAACCCAGACAGATGATGAGGGCGTATTTCAGGCCGATGATATATCCCAGTCCTAATACGGCGGCACCCGTGTTCACCTTGAACACCAGTTTGAACTTGTCGGCGATGGTGGCACCGAAGTCGACCATGCGTGTGGTTACCACCTCGTTCCACCAGCCAAAGGAGGCCACGATGAAGTCGTACAGTCCACCTATCACGCCGGCCAGCAGCAGGGGCTTGGCCTGACTGCCGCCCTTGGCCCCGGAGATGAGTACCTGCGTGGTGGCTGTGGCCTCGGGGAAGGGGTATTTGCCGTGCATGTCCTTGACGAAATACTTACGGAAGGGGATGAGAAAGAGGATGCCTATGATGCCGCCCAGGAGGGAGGAGAGAAACACCTTCTCAAACGATGCCGTCATGTCGGGGTATTTGGCCTGAAGTATGTAGATGGCGGGCAGGGTGAAGATGGCACCTGCCACCACGGCTCCCGAGCAGGCGCCGATGCTCTGGATGATGACGTTCTGTCCCAGCGCACTCTTGCTCTTGCGCAGGGTGCTCACACCTACGGCGATGATGGCTATGGGGATGGCGGCCTCGAACACCTGCCCAACCTTCAGCCCCAGATAGGCAGCGGCGGCGGAGAAGAGCACGGCCATGAGGATACCCCATGTCACCGACCAGCCCGTGGCCTCGGGATACTCACGGTCGGCACTCATCACAGGCTCGTATTCCTCGCCTGCGTGCAACTCACGAAACGCGTTGTCGGGCAACTGCATCTGTTCTCTTTCTTTGTCTTTCATTATCTTTAGGTTTTTTGTTCCGGTTTGTCTAAGCCTCTTGCTGTCTTTTGTCTCGCCTCTTCCCCTCTTGTCCCTATTTCGGCTTGCGCTGGCGCAGCATCTTCAGCCAGGCATAGTGGCGGCGGTGCTTCAGGTAGTCCAGGTCGTTCATGTGACGATAGGCCTCGCGCTCCATGGACAGCGAGAAGTAGGCATTGCCGCGCATGGGCAGGCGTATAAGCCACTCTATCAGGTACCATAGGTAGAAGGGCAGAAAGAGCATCTCCCGCATCTGTGCCGTGTGTATGCGCTCATGGTTGATGAGTTGGGGGGTGATGTGGGTGTCGTGGCGGCAGAAGAGAAAGCCAAACAGGTTAATGGCATCATACTGCGGAGCCGGCAGGAAGCGGTTGCGTACTACCTTCATGCTACTATACGTAAAACGCTGCAAAAGTACAAAAATGTGAGCAAAAAATATAATGTTGATGATTTTCTTTTCATAAAATTTGCAGGAAAGAAAAAAACATGTACCTTTGCAGTCCGTACTAAAATGACCTGCCATCAGCGGATGGTACCAATAACATGGGGTTGACTGGATTTGACAGCGGGTTGAGATGGTACGTAAGCACGCGGAGTGAAGACTGTATACTCCTAAAACCTACCGGTCAAAAAATTAATTGGCAACAACAAGTATGCTCTCGCTGCTTGATCGAAGTACAGTAGATCACTTGCTTAATTCCGTCACCAGGTGATGGAACGAGACGTCGCTCAGGACAGTGTGGACCCGAACGGTTCTGGTGTAGCGGCGCAGTCTTCTCGGGAATAGCCGGCGGAACGCCCCGTGCTGACGGTGAAAATTTAGGGGATAAGGTTGCGGTTGGTGGTCCAGGTCTTGCCGTAGCACGAAAACCAAAGTCTGGAATAAGCGTGTAGAAAGCGTATGGTTTCCTCGTTTGGACGCGGGTTCGACTCCCGCCAGCTCCACACTTACGCATTGAGCGCCGCCCGAAAGGAGCGGCGCTCAATGCGTTTATTTATTTATGCCATCCGTCGCAGCAGCTCGATGAGCACTCGCCAGATATCGTCGATGGTGCTCAACTCCACGCGCTCGCTGGTGGAGTGGGGCTCCACTATGCGCGGCCCGATGCTTGCTATCTGTATGTTAGGGTAGTGCTCCACGAAGAAACCCGCCTCGAGCACGAAGTGCATCGCCACCATGCGGGGACGCCAGCCCAGCACATCCTGAAACGTGTCGGACGTGAGTTGCAAGAATGTCGACTGCTGGTCCTCCTGCCACGCGGGAGCCGACATCACCGTCTCGCTGTTGCCGCCACAGGCAGCAAACACACTGGCTATCTCGTGACTGAGCGCCGCCATGTCGCCATCTATGAAACTGCGGGTGTGGGTGGACACGAAGATGCTGCCCTCTTCCGTCATGATGCGCCCTATGTTGTTAGAGGTTTCAACCGTGCCCTTCATCGTTTCGCTCATCTTCACCACACCCTGTGGTATCTGTCCGATACACGACAAAAGAGCCGTGAAGGCCTCACGGTTGACTACCGTCTTCTGTGCCTCACACCCGCTGATTGTACAGCGCATGTCGGGGTCGGTGGCGGCAAAACGGTCGTGCAGCCAGCTGTTTGTCTCATCCTCGCAGCGCTTTGCTACCTCGCCGTCGGCAGACGGGATGCAGACCACCATCTCTGCCGATGAGGCGATAGAGGCGTTGGCCTCACCAATGTTTATAGAGGCGATATCGATATCGTGTTCCTTGCTGATAGCTGACAGGAGTCGATGTGCTGCCACCACGGCGCTGCAGCGGTTTTTGTTGATGTCCACGCCCGAGTGTCCGCCCAGTCCGCCATCGAATCGTATGCAGTACCAGTTGCCTTTGGGGGCAGGCTTGTGCTCCATGGGTATGCGGTGAAACTGCAGGCAGGCTCCGGCGGCACCGGTGGTGATGGTGTCGTAGTCCTCAGAGTCGAGGTTGATGACCTTGCGCCCCTTGAGGAAGTCCTCGCTCAACTGCGAGGCTCCTGACATGCCGTCCTCCTCATTGGTGGTGGTGATGACCTCCATCGGTCCGTGCACTATCTCGTCGCTCTCCAACACCGCCAGAGCCATCGACAGTCCTATGCCGTTGTCAGCGCCCAGCGATGTGCCGCGAGCCTTCATCCATCCGTCCTCCACGTATGCCTCGATGGGCGTGTTGAGCGGGTCGCTCATGCCCACGCATACCATGTCCATGTGGTTGAGCAGCACCACAGGCTCAGCCCCTTCGTGCCCAGGGGTGGCGGGCTTGCTGATGACCACACAGTTCTCTGCATCACGCTTGTAAGGCAGATGCAGACGCTCTGCAAACTCACAAAGGTAGTCGGCCACCCGCTCTTCATGGTGTGACGGGCGCGGTATCTGGTTCAGTTCACTGAATATCTGAAAAACACGTTCTGTAGTTGGGTTCATTTTGTTTGATTTTAGTATTTAAACAGATGTGCAAAAATAGTATAAAAACCCCATAAATCCTAAAATAGGTCAAATAATTGCAAAAAAAATCCAAAAACGAAGTGCCGTTGAAACGTCTACGGAAAATGATGCGTACCTTTGCACCCGAGAACTAAATGAGGATAATGAAAAGAATAACATTTCTGATGACTACGCTCATCGCCATGATGATGGGCACACACACAGCACAGGCACAGATAGAGGTGGAACTTGACCCCGCAGACCAGGCCGTGCTCAGACAAATGCAAATGGAAAGTGAGATTGACAGCATAGTGATGGAGATAAACCGCAGTGCCGGACTCATCAGTGAGATGAGTGAGAAGAAGGAGGCTGCTGCCGACACCTCCTCACAGCGCATACTGCTCTTCGGCGACAGCATGCTCGACGGCATTGGACGACGCATGCAGGATTATGCCGACCACAACGGACATTCTCTGTACACCAGCATCTGGTACGGCTCTACCGTGCACTCATGGGCAAGAACCACCGAACTGGAACGACTGATGGAGAAGGTGAAGCCCACATTCGTCATCATCAGTCTGGGAACCAACGACCTGGGTTACCACGACCTGCAGGCACGTGCACAGAGCGTACATGAGATACTGCGCGTAGTGGGCGATGTGCCCTACGTGTGGATTGGCCCTGCCAAACTGCCACGTCTGAACAAGGACTTCGGCATCGTGGGCATGCTGCGCGAGAATGTTGGTGATAACCTCTTTTATGATAGTTACAACATGCGACTGGCCCGCTTCCCCGACAATGTGCACCCCACCTTTGCCGCCAGCGCCACATGGATAGACCGCGTGGCAGAATGGATGACCCGTCCTGGAGCCCCACACGCCATCCGCATGGACAAACCCGACCATCAGGCAAAGTTCAGAAACTACGAGACTCACAGCCCCCGCTACAAAGGCACTCCCAAAGGCGGACAGGCTTGCAGATAAAAAAATCCAAATCGTTCAACATGGCGATTTGGATTTTTTTTTGCTATTGATTAGCGCGAATGCACTCCCATTGCAACGCAGGAACAGTGAGATTTTTATTGGGTTTAGTTTTTGAAAAATAAGGTTCCTGCGCAAAATTATCTTTTCTGCGCAAATGGTTTTTGCAGATTTTAGTTGTCGTATTGGTATTTAGGTAGAATAAACTTAATTTTGCGCTCAAAAAACTAAACTGTGCATTTCATGACAGGAGCACATATACTTATCGCAAGCGTCATAATTGTGTTCGTGATAGCTTTTATTATCACGGAGCAACTCAAGCAAATTCCTGTCATCGGCAACGCTAGTCATGCGTTTCTTCGGTGCCCACAACTGGGAAAGTCTGAAAGCTAAGATGAATGGAAAAGAACTTGCCACCTGCATGAATGTAATAGAAATACAATAAAAGCTATTTCCTAAACCATTGCCTCACTCTTCGTCTGATTAACAGCGAAAAGTGAGGCATTTTTATATGGGAAGAAAAAACTCGTTCATTCGCATATCATTTTTGCTCCTTCCGCGTTTATTCAGACTCTCGAATGAATCTCATTCTCCTTTCTTCAATCACCCGCTTGTAACTGCGCTTCATCTTGTCGTTGAGGAAAGAACGACCAATGAGATTATAAGTCATTTCGGGTATTTCCATAAACATGTCAAGAATTATACTTGCACGTTTCTTTGGCAAACCAATTCTTTCAGCAAATCGTTCAAAGTCCAATCGGCAAGGATGTCCTGAACTGTCGTACACGTTGCTCTTTTCAATATCTGGAGAGAGACCGTCCTGAAGCCCCAAGTCATTTCCGCTTTGAATATGAACAGATGTGTTTATGAGATCGTAAGCCGGAGCCAGAAAATATTCGCCTTCTTTGTGCAAAAGAGAGAAATTTTTCATGTGAGCATCCTCATTCCCAAACATGTAGTTAAATACCACCAGTCGGAAAAACTGTTCTACCTGGGGCATCCAGGCAGGAACATACTTCCTTATGACATCGGCTATCTGAGCATAGCTCCCATTATATTTGAAATTGCTGTCACTCCCATCTTCGATTATTTGGAGGATAGATGCAAAATCCTCCTGTAAGCAATCTTTTACACCATTTGTCACATCAAACCGTTTCGTGATATAAACAGGTTGACCGCTCTTGCTAAAGCACAAACCATTCGCTGCTGTACGTATTCCATACACTTGCGCTGCTATCTGCATCGTCAGGTGTTCGTTTGCTGGTATCTGCTTCCGAGTTGACAGACTCAAATTGAATGGCGCAGGTTTTAGAATATATGTCGCCTGTTCCCACTTGTTACTCAGACGTATTGAACCGTTGTCAATCACTGCTGAGAATTTTTCCTGCGCTCCGGATATTGACATGTTTTTCATGTTTTCAAGAGCCTGCTGCTGGTCATGCTCGCTTTCAAAGTTGATTCCAATTATTGGAGACACATGTGCTCCGTCAAAAAGTATCTTGATGGCACGCGGTGAATAGTCAGAAAACCCTGTCATCAAAGTAGATGGACAAACATTTATTGCTTTCATTTCTCAGCCCTTTTTAATACAAACTTTCCTATTGCATCCATGTCGCAAATCATCTCAAGCATGCCAAAGAAGTCGTTCTCGTCTACTTTCATAAACCTGCATAGTGCCCGACGATTAGCTCCTTCTGGCAACATATTAGTGAATACAGGGAAAATATGGTCGGAACGATAAACTTTCTGACTCTTGGGCAGATTCACCGATACTGGTGGTGTGCTGTCGTCTGCTAAAAAAGCATCATCGTAAGTGAACACATAGCTGCCTTTTGACAGTTCAACGAGTTGACCAGCAAAGACATCTCCATAATAAACATCTACTTTCCTCATAGTCTAAATCATTTCACCGTCTGTTTCACTTGAAAGATCATTTCCAATCCTACTACTTCCAGGATTTTCTTTAGTGTTTCTAATGATGGGTTGCCGACACCGCGCTCCAAATCCTTTATTGTGGAGATACCCACACCAGAATAATCCGATAGGTCTTGTTGGGAAATTCCCAGCAAAGCCCTACGCTCCTTGATAATCGTTCCTACATCCATACAAGTATGATATATCGTACTTTTGGGTGCAAAGATAGCATATTTTTAGAAAAACAACAAGGAAAGTATGATTTATCGTACTTTCCTTATCTGAATGAATCGGTGAGCAGCTTTATCTCTACTTGCGGACTGATGCGCTCGTAGAGGATGTTGTAGACGGCGTCTAGGATGGGCATATTAACGTGCATGCGGCGGTTGATCTCCTTCATGCACTTCGTGCCGAAGAACCCTTCGGCTATCATCTCCATCTCTATCTGAGCACTCTTCACACTGTAGCCCTTGCCTATCATCGTGCCAAACACACGGTTGCGCGAAAAATTGCTATAGCCCGTCACCAGCAGGTCGCCCAGATACACGCTGTCGTACACCTGACGCTCCTGCGGCTGTATGGCATTGAGGAAGCGCTGCATCTCCTGCACGGCATTCGACATGAGCACCGCCTGGAAGTTGTCGCCGTACTTCAGTCCGCTGCATATACCCGCTGCTATGGCATACACGTTCTTCAACACAGAAGAGTATTCTATGCCCAGCACATCGGTAGAGGTCTTGGTCTTGATGAAACTGCTGCCCAGCACCTGTGTGAAAGCCTCGGCCTTTTCGGGGTCGCTGCAGCCCACGGTGAGGTATGACAGACGCTCCAGGGCTACCTCCTCGGCATGCGACGGACCGCCGATGCACGCCAGATGGTCGTAGGGCACATCGTACACATGATGGAAATACTCCGAGCAGACCAGGTTCTCATCGGGCACGATGCCCTTGATGGCAGTGATGATGAACTTGTCCGTTATGCGGGTCTTGAGTTTGCGAAGATGGTTCTTCAGGTAGGGTGAGGGGGTGACAAACACAAGGGTGTCGTAAGCCTGCACCACCTTGTTGATGTCGCTCGAGAAGAATAGCTCGTCGGTATTGAAATGAACGCTGGTGAGATAGGCGGGGTTGTGGCTCATGCGCAGGAAGTCCTGAATACGGTCGTCGCGCCGCATGTACCAGCCAATGTGGTGAGTGTGTCCCACCACAATCTTGGCTATGGCTGTTGCCCAACTGCCACCGCCGATGATGGCTATCTTTCCGCAGTCAAACAAAGGTTCGTGCCTTTCTCGTTATTATTGGGCGCGCTCTATCCAGAGTGCCACTTCGTCTACCTTCGGGTTGTCGTAACCCAGTTTATATTTCTTGTTCACTCCACACACATCCTGCTGCAACTTCTGCGGCTTTACCTCGCGCAGGTCGCTCACCAGGTAGTAGCCGGCCTTGTTGAGCACAGGCACCCACTCCTCGCTCACGCCCAGTGCAGCCCATTCCTCCTTGCTGCTGCGCGGAGCCTTCTTCTCGGGCTTCATCTGTGGGAAGAACAGCACCTCCTGTATGTAGGTCTTGCCCGTCATGAGCATCACCAGACGGTCTATGCCGATGCCGATGCCAGAGGTAGGAGGCATGCCGTACTGCAGGGCACGCAGGAAGTCCTGGTCTATGATCATCGCCTCGTCGTCGCCCTTGTCGGCCAGTCGCATCTGCTCCTTGAAGCGCTCCTCCTGGTCTATGGGGTCGTTGAGCTCGCTGTAGGCATTGGCCAGTTCCTTGCCGTTGACCATCAGCTCGAAACGCTCGGTCAGTCCAGCCTTCGAGCGGTGCATCTTAGTCAGAGGACTCATCTCCACGGGATAGTCGGTGATGAACGTGGGCTGAATGAACGTGCCCTCGCAGAACTCGCCGAAGATCTCGTCGATGAGCTTTCCCTTGCCCATGGTGTCGTCTATCTCCATGTTCAGTTCACGGCACACCTGGCGTATCTCCTCCTCGCTCTTGCCCTCCAGGTCGTAGCCTGTCTTCTCGCGTATCGCCTCAAGGATGGGCAGACGGCGGTAGGGAGCCTTGAAGGAGATGATCTGACCGTCGACCTCGCGCTCGGGGCTGCCGTTGACAGCCACGCAGATGGTCTCGAGCAGGCGCTCCGTGAAACTCATCATCCAGTTGTAGTCCTTGTACTGCACATACAGCTCCATGCACGTGAACTCCGGGTTGTGGTTGCGGTCCAT